>DQOE01000167.1 GCA_015658765.1 Verrucomicrobiota bacterium
CAGCACGTAGGAGGAAAACAGCGCGCCGAACAGCATGACCTCGGAGGCGAGGAAGAGCCAGATGCCCAGCTTCGCGTTGTACAGGCCGGTGTCCGGCCTTGGCTTAACCGTATAGGGGATTTCCATGGGGGATAAAGTCGCTTACTTGGCGGGTTGCGCCTGCGGCGTGAAGTCTTCCTTGGCACCCGGGACGCTGTACTCGTACGGGTCGCGATACGCCTTGACCTCCTTGGTGAAGTTGCCGTGCGGCGGAGGCGTCGGGGTTTCCCACTCCAGCGTGGTGGCCTGCCACGGGTTGTCGGACTTGACCTTCTCGCCGTGTTTCACACTCCAGAATAAGTTAACAATGAAAGGCAACTGTGCTACAAGCATCGCCCAGGCAGCCGCCGAGATGGATACGTTCAACCCCATGATCGTGTCGCCGAGCGCGCCCACTGTGATGTCTGCGTTATCCGGGTTGGCCAGGGAGTAGGTGGCCCCACCGTCGGACATGCGCCGGCTCATCCCGGCCATGCCCTGCGCGAACATCGGCATGAAAATCAGGTTCATGAAAATAAGCGACCCCCAGAAGTGCACCCTGCCCCAGAACTCGTTCATTCTTCGCCCGGTCATCTTCGGGAACCAGTAATAGACGCCGGCAAAGATGGCGAAGATGGTTCCCGGCGCGACCACGTAATGAAAATGGGCGATGACATAATAACTGTCGTGCAGCGCCACATCGCTGAAGTTGAAGCCCAGCGGCAGGCCGGTCAGCCCCCCAATGCCGAACATCGGCAGGAACGCCAGCGCGAATAGCATCGGCGTGTTGAACCGGATCGACCCGCCCCACAACGAGATGAACAGGCACGTCAAGATGATGATCGACGGAATCGAAATGATAAGTGTGGTGGTCTGGAAGAAGGCGCTGATCACTGTGCCCATGCCGGTCATGTACATGTGGTGCGCCCAGACGATGAAAGCCAGGAAACCGAGCACCACTATCGAGCCGACAAGGTACTTGTAACCCCAGATCGGCTTGCGGGTGTTGTTGGCAATGATCTCCGCCACGATGCCCATCCCGGGCAAAACCAGCACGTAAACCTCCGGGTGTGCGAGGAACCAAAACAAGTGCTGCCACAGCAGCGGGCTGCCGCCACCGCTGACATCCACATCCTGCCCGCCCACCACCAGGCCGGTTGGCAGGAAGAAACTCGTCTCAAGCACGCGATCCATCAACTGCAGGATGCCGGCGGCCTCCAGCGGCGGAAAGGCGAGCAACAAAAGAAACGCCGTGATGAACTGCGCCCAGACAAAGAACGGCATCCGCAGCCAGGTCATGCCGGGGGCACGCAGGTTGATGATGGTGGCGATGAAGTTCACCGCGCCCAGCAGCGACGAGGTGATCAGCATTATCATGCCGATCAGCCAGTAGGTCTGTCCGTCGGTAGGAATTATCGAAGCCAGCGGCGAGTACGATGTCCAGCCGGCCTGCGCCGCGCCGCCCGGAATGAAGAAACTCACCATCATGATGACGCACCCCAAAAAGAACGCCCAGAAACTGGCCATGTTCACCCGGGGAAACGCCATGTCCACCGCGCCGATTTGCAGCGGCACCACGTAGTTGCCAAACGCCGCAAACGCCGCCGGCACAATGCCCATGAACACCATGATCGTGCCGTGCATCGCGCCGAACACGTTGTAAAGCTCGGCGCTCATCACGCCGCCGGGCGCAACGTTGTTGCCCAGCAGCGCCTCCAGCAACGGCCCCACAAACGGGACTGCCTGCCCCTCGTAGGCCATCGACCACCGCATGGTGGCGATCAGGCAAAACCCGAAAAACAAAAAGGCCAGCCCGCAGAACCCGTACTGCATGCCGATAACCTTGTGGTCGGTGGAGAAAATATATGTCCGCCAAAAACTCTGCTCGTGGTGCTCATGATGCTCGTCATGTTGCTCCTCGATTGCTTCAGCCGTCTTGGCCGCCTCTGATGTTGCGCTCATTACAAAAAATTACTCAAAAAAAACTGTGCCCTGTCCCCGCCGGCATCGCCGCAAAAGCGACGCAGGCTATCGGTTTGCCCACCCCTCTGTCAATCGTCGCGTGCATCAACCTCCAATTTTGAACTTGTCCACCACCATCAATCCCAGCAGCAGCGGCAGGTAAATGATGGAGGCAAAAAACAGAACCCGTGCGCTTTGCCGGGTCAACTGCCGCGAAAACCGTACTGCGGCCCACAAAAAAAGCCCTCCCAGCAGCACCGCCCCGGAAACGTAAACCACCCCGGCCAGTTTCATCATAAACGGCATCAGGCTGGCAATGCACAAAAGGAGGGTGTGACTGATCGCCTGCCGTCCGGTTCGCGCCCCGCCATCAGCCGCACTTGGCATCATCACGAAGCCGGCCTTCTCGTAGTCATCACGGTACATCCAGGCGATCGCCATGAAATGCGGCACCTGCCAGAAAAACAGAATCGCGAACAGCGTCCACCCCATCGGATCCACCTCGCCGCGAACGGCGGCCCAGCCCATCAGCGGCGGCAACGCGCCGGGGATCGCCCCGATGATCGTGTTCCACTCCGACGTGCGCTTGAGCGGCGTGTAAATAAAAAGGTACGTGACCAGCGTCACCGCCCCTAGCACCGCCACCAGCAAATTCACCCAGGCGGCCAGGGCCAGCAACCCTCCCACCGAGACCGCGCCGCCAAGCAGCAACGCCGCCTCCGCGCCGATTTGCCCGCTGGGCAGCGGACGCATGGCCGTGCGCTCCATCTTCGCGTCGTGTTCGCGCTCGAGATACTGGTTCAGAATCGACGCGCCGGCCGCCAGCAACCCTGTGCCCAACAGCGTCAGGCCAAGCTTGGCCAAGTTCTGCGCCAAGCCGCCGCTCTCCGCATCGAGTCCCGCGTAAAACCCAACCAACGTGGTGATCAGCACCATCGTCGTCAGCCGCAGCTTCACCAACTCGGAGAAAACAGACCAAGCCGTCGCCTGGCTCGCCTCATTTTTTTCCGCATCTAGAACCGTTTTATCCATCAAAATAATCAAACCGCCATCGCCGCCGCTTGGCCGGGATCGATCGCCCCGCCATCACTGCGCTTGGCCAGGCGCTCAGCCGCTTCCGCACCATCGCCGACAAACACGCACCGCTTGGCCGCCAGCAGCAGTAAACTGCTCAATGCGAGGCAGGCCGCGCCCAGCACCACGTGCCCCGTGGCCACGTCCGCCGCCTTGTTGCTCAAAATCGTCCAGATTCCCATGCCAGCCTGTGCGACGACCATCGCCAGCAGCACATAACCCACCTTCGTAAAAGCGTGCGCCTGGCCAAGCCGCCACCGCGCCTTCACCGCAAACGCCACCACCAAGGCCAGCGTCGCCACCGCGCCCAGCCGGTGCAGCATCTGCAGCCAAACATGCCACGATAAAATCTCGTGTCCACTGGCAAGGAACGTCTTCGGGTTCCCCTGCGCGTCGAACAACTGGTTTGCGGCGTGGAGGCTCTTTTGTAATTCGTAACGGTTCTCGTTGTAAGTGGCGACCGACGCCTCATCCGTCGCCGGCCAAACTTGGCCGTGCGCCAGCGGGAAATCCCAAATCGCCAAGCCGGCATGCTGATGCCGCATCGTCGCCCCCAGCAGCAGTTGCACGAAAATAAGGCAAATCACCGCCATCAAGATGCCCTTGAGCGCCGCAAAACCGACCCGGTCGCTCACGTTCACCCGCTGCCACCAAGCGCTGGTAACCAGTGCGATCGCACAAACCAAAATCAGGAACAACTGCGCCACGGCACCGTGAATCAGCCCCAGGTTTTGATTGATCTCAGTCACCCGCAGCCCGCCGAGTACCCCCTGCATCACGACCAGAACAAGCGCCCCAATCCCGAGCAGGCGCACCCATTTGCGGGCTTCTTTCGCCCAAAGCCAGATCGCCAAGCCGATGGTCAAAAACCCAACAAACGACGCCACCAACCGGTGGGAATGCTCCTCAAATATGCCGAACTTCCCGAGCCATTGGTCGAATGGCACCAAAAACATGTTGTATCCGTAGGTAGTCGGCCAATCAGGCACGGCCATCCCGACCCCCTTGCTCGTCACCAATCCGCCAATCCCAATAAGCACCAACGTCGCCAATGCAGTGAACATGGCGAACCGGTGCAACCAAGGGTTATTCTGCGATCGTGCAGACATCAAAAACCGAAGCAAACCAGCAAAAAACAGGTGTCCTAACCTGTTTTCGACTCAGGCACCGCGAAACGTATCACCGGAAAAAAGGCGCGGCAACTTCATTGTGAAATGATTCACAATCTCGCCTCTCGCCGCTTTTCCCGCTTGGCTTCATTCGCCCTCCCCCGAACGCGCTTGGCCGGGCGAATTGCGTCCCGGCGAAATTATTCTGTTTACAACGGAGTCTCAAATCGCTTGGCTTCCGTTGCAACTGTCAGACCGGCAACCCCATCATGAACGACCCCAACGAAATCACCTTCCGCGAAAGCGTCGACCGGATGTTCGACCGCGCCACAGCCACCATGGATCTGCCGCTTGGCCTCGCCGAGCAGATCCGAAGCTGCAACTCGGTTTATCAGGTGCAGTTCGGCGTCAAGCTGGGCGACCGCTATGAGGTGTTCACCGGCTGGCGCGCCGTCCACAGCGAACACATCCTGCCGGTCAAGGGCGGCATCCGCTACGCCGATTTCGCCAATCAGGACGAGGTTGAGGCGTTGGCGGCGTTGATGTCGTACAAGTGCGCCATCGTGATGATCCCGTTTGGCGGCTCCAAGGGCGCGCTCAAGATCGACCCAAGGCAGTACAGTGAAAAGCATCTCGAGAAAATCACCCGCCGTTTTGCCCAGGAATTGGCCAAGCGCGACCTCATCCACCCGAGCCTCAACGTGCCCGCACCCGACATGGGCACAGGCGAACGCGAGATGGCTTGGATCTCCGACACGTACCAATCCCTGTTCCCCGGTCAGGCAAACGGCATGGGCTGTGTCACCGGCAAACCGGTACACCTCGGCGGCATTAGCGGACGCATCGAGGCCACAGGCCGCGGCGTGCAGTTCGGCCTGCGCGAGTACTTCCGCCACCCCGACGACGTCACCCGCGCCAAACTCAACGGCACACTCGAGGGCAAACGCATCGTCGTGCAAGGCCTCGGCAACGTCGGCTACCACGCCGCCAAGTTTCTCAGCGAAGAAGACGGCGCGAAGATCACCAGCATCATCGAGCGCGACGGCGCGATCAGTTCTGCCGACGGACTCGACGTCGAAGCCGTCAAGCAACACATCATCGCCAACGGCGGCGTGAAGGGATTCCCCGGCGCGGACTACACCGAAGACGGCGCATCGATGCTCGAGGCCGATTGCGACATCCTCATCCCCGCCGCCATGGAAGGCGTCATCACCCGCCAAAACGCCGCCAAAATCCAGGCCCCCCTCATCGCCGAAGCAGCCAACGGCCCGATCACCTTCGCCGCCGATGAGATACTGCGCGACAAAGGCACGGTCATCATCCCCGACGCCTACCTCAACGCCGGCGGCGTCACCGTCTCCTACTTCGAGTGGGTGAAAAATCTCGCCCGCATCCGCTTCGGCTACCTCGAACGCCGTAACGAAGAGCGCCGTGGCCAGATGATCGTCGAAGCCCTCGAGAAAATGCTCGACGCCAAGGTGCCGCAGGAAATCCGCGACCAACTCGTCACTGGCTCCGACGAACTCGCCCTCGTCCGCTCCGGCCTCGACGACACCATGCGCAACGCCTACAACAACATCCGCGACATCTTCAATGCCCGCGAAAAAGTCGTCGACCTCCGCACAGCCGCCTTCGTCTGCGGCATCGAGCGCATCGCCAAGCGCTACGAAAGCATGGGCATCTAAAGAGAGTTTCAAGTAACCGCGTTCACCCGTGAAATCCGTGTCTCAAAAAGTTTTCAGTTCGAAAATGGGACGCGGATTTTCAGGATTCACAGGATTTACCTTTTTTTTTCCTGCCAATCAACGTTCATCTGCGTCCCTCTTTTTTCGAGGTTTTCGTGCCTTTCGTGGTTGAAGATTCCGGTTCCAGCTTCACTTTGGCGCGGCAGCGATTAGTCTGTCGCCGCTTTATGGGCTTGAAAGTCTTCAACACCCTGTCGCGTTCGGTCGAGCCGTTCGTGCCTCTCAATCCCGACGGGAAAAAGGTCGGCATCTACTGCTGCGGCCCGACCGTGCACGACTTCGCGCACATCGGGAACTTCCGCACGTTCGTCTTTGCCGACATCGTCCGCCGCCACCTCACGTTTCGCGGCTTCGACGTGCGGCACGTCATGAACATCACCGACGTGGAGGACAAAATCATCCGGCGCGTCAACGAGTCCGGCAAGTCGCTGGCCGAGTTCACCGGCGAATTCGAGCAGGCCTTCTTCGCCGACCTCGAGGCGCTTGGCTGCCAAATGCCGCACGACCGGCCGCACGCCACCGCGTTCATCGGCCCGATCATCAAGCTCATCAAAAAGCTCGAGTCGACCGGCATCGCCTACAAGGCCAACGACGGCTCCGTCTATTTCAGCATCGAGAAATACCGCGAAGCCGGAAACAAATACGGCCAACTGCTCAACATCAATCTCGACGAAATGCGCCCCGGTGAACGCGTCAGCAGCGACGAGTACGAAAAGGAATCGATCGCCGACTTCGCCCTCTGGAAGGCCCGCGTGCCGGAGGACGGCGAGGTATTTTGGGACAGCCCGTGGGGCGAGGGCCGGCCCGGCTGGCACATCGAGTGCAGCGCCATGAGCATGGAACTGCTCGGGCCAAATTTCGACCTCCACCTCGGCGGCGAGGACTTGGTGTTCCCCCATCACGAGGACGAGATCGCCCAGAGCGAAGGCGCCTGCCTGCAGTGCGACGGACACAAGTTCGTCAAGTACTGGATGCACGGCGCGCACCTGCTCGTTGAGGGCAAAAAAATGAGCAAGTCGCTCGGCAATTTTTTTACGCTGCGCGATCTTCTGGCCAAGGGCAGCGCCGGGCGCGAGGTGCGTTACCTCATGATCTCCGCCCACTACCGCGAGACGTTCAACTTCACGCTCGACAACCTGGCCGGCGCAAAAACCGCGCTGGGCCGCATCGACGAATGCACCGCCAAGCTGCGCGAACTCGCGCTTGGCCAGGCGGCCGAACCAACCGCCGACTCGCCGCTCGTCACGCGCTTCACGGAGGCGATGGACGACGACCTCAACGTCTCCGCCGCCTGGGGCGCGGTGTTCGACTGGGTGCGCGACACCAACCGCAAACTCGCAGCCAATGACCTCACCGCCGAGACCGCGGCAACCGAGTGGGCCAACTGGGAACACATCAACAGCGTGCTCGGCATCGAGTCGATCGAGGAGGAAGCGCCACCGGAAATCGCCGCTCTCGCCGAGGAACGCCAAGCCGCCCGCAAGGCCAAAAACTTCGCCCGCTCCGACCAAATCCGCGACGAACTCGCCGCCCAAGGCTGGATCATCGAGGACACCCCCAAAGGCCCCCGAGTCAAGCGCGCTTAATCCAAGCACGACACCGCGCGGGAAGGGAGGGACGAGTTCCATCTCGTCCGAAATTATTATTGAAATAGGGCAAGGTGGAACTTGCCCCTCCCGCACTCCAAAAGGCGTTCACCGCTTTTGATTGTGGACATCGGCGGCGTATTTGCGCTTGGCCAAGCTGGTCGATTCGTCGATGAACGACCCGCCCGGCTGCCACTCGCTCCAATCGCTCTCCGCCAGCATTGCGATCTCCCACGCCTCGCGATCAATGCCGGTGGACTTGGCCTGCACCGAACCTTGGATTAGCAGACCGTCGCGGTTGCGGTGCTGGGCGGCCCCGGCGATTTTTTGCCCGTTAAAAAGAAGGTCGCACTTTTCCGCGCCAACGAAGCATTGCCCCGACCCGGTCGCTCGCGTTTCCGGGCAAAGCTCGGTCGCCACACCACAAACCTCAAACGCATGACGAACCCATTCGTGCACACATCGGTAACTCTCTTCGGCTTTCAGTTGCCACGCCGGATGAGTCGGCGGGAAAGTCAGGCTGTACGTCCACTCTGCCTCGTCGTGCAGCACAACTCCCCCGCCAGTCGGTCGGCGGATGAGGGGTCGCAACCCGCTCAACGCCTCCACATCGGCGTATCGTTGAAAATACCCGAACGACGCCGATGGCTGATCCCACGAATAAAACCGCAGCACCGCTTGGCCAAGCGCGGCGGCGTGTTGCAGAAGCAGCTCGTCCGCAGCCATGTTCCAAGCCGGCGAACCGGCTTGTCCGTGCCAAATCCGGAGCGCTTGGCCGCTGGTGTTCATTCGCGATATTCGCCGTCTTTTTCCGACGGACAAAGCGGGGCGATCTCGCACTCGCCGCACTCCGGCTTTCTCGCGGAGCAGCGGCGGCGCCCGTGAAAAATCAGCCAGTGACTGAGCATCATCCAGTCGGCGCGCGGCACAAGTTTTTGCAGCGTGACCTCGATTTTCTCCGGCGTCTTTTCCACCGTCAAACCAAGCCGCCTGGCCAGTCGCCCCACGTGCGTATCGACGACGATGCCCTCGTTGACGCCGAACGCGTTGCCGAGCACGACGTTGGCCGTCTTGCGCCCCACCCCGGCCAGGGCGACGAGCGCATCCATCGTCGCCGGCACCTTGCCGCCGTGCGACTCGACGAGCACGCGGCAGCAGTTTTGGATGCTCTTAGCCTTGTTGCGAAACAGGCCGATCCGCTTGATGTCCCCCTGCAATTCCTCCAGCGGCACTGCGGCGAAGTCAGCGGCGCGGCGATATTTTTTGAACAAGACCGCAGTGACGATGTTGACCTGCTTGTCGGTGCATTGCGCGGAGAGAATCGTCGCGATCAACAACTCGAGCGGATTGCGGTGGTCGAGTTCGCAATGCGCATCGGGATACGTCGCACGCAAGCCGCCGATGATTTTCGCCGTGCGTTCGACCTTGGCCTTGTTGGATTCGAGCGGCATTAAAATCAGTTTTGCGGAAGCGCCGCCGGAGCCGACACCGTCGGCGCCGGCTTGAACAAGACCAGCCGCCGATCCACCGAGTCGAGTTGGCGCACGGCCTCATCGACCATCGGCGCGAGCCTTGGCCGCGCCTGGCCACGGCGCGGCTTGAACGACTCGACCCGCTGCCGAGTCGCGACATAGTTCTGCAGGATGCGCCCGTACTCGTTGACGAATGGCAGCAGTTGCCGCGGCATCTTCATCCGCGCGATCAGCAGTTGGTTGATCTTCATCTCAAGCGTTTGTTTCTGCACCGCGAAGTCCCAGCCGCGAATCGCCTGCTGCAGCGTGACCTCCGCCTCAAGCGGCGAGTCGGCATCGTTCAAGCGCACCTCGGCCGGCAGTTTCAACAGGTTTTCAAGCTTCTCCACCGCCTCGCTCAACGTCCAGTTTTGGTATTGGTTTTGGCCGGTCAACTGCACGATCGTCACCGCCCACCACTTTTCCACCCCCAACATGTCGGCGAAAAAGTCGCCGTACACCTTCAAAAAGCTGGTCTGCCAATTCATGTTGTGCGGCAGTTGACGGATCATGTTTTGCAGGCGCACACCACCGGCCCGCACCGCCAGCAAACGATCCACCAACAGGTGCGAACAGGCCTGAAAATCCCTCCAGTTTTCGCCGCGCAAATGGGCCGGCGACGGCATCGCGATCTCGCTGAAGTCAAACGCGCGCCGGCCGCGCAACCGCAACCGCACACCGGCCAGCGAGTCGTGTCGGCGCACATTTTTGACGACCGCCTCCATCGCCATTTCATTCCCGCCCTGTTCCGGCCGACTCAGGACGAGCACCAAGTCCGGCTGAGCCAACAACACCTGCGTGAAGCCGACCGTCATCCAGAGGGGGATCTCCGTGTCGCGCAACTGCGGCTTCCGGTTGGCCAGGTCCAGCAGCGTCACCTGCACCAGTGCCCGGACGAGTTTGTCCGACTCGATCTCGCTCGGCAACGTCAGCTCGTACGTGTAACCGTTGATGTGCCGATCCGTCACCACCGGCACTGTCGCCCGGTGCGACATTGCTGGGTTGAGCCGCATCATTAATTTGCTGCCCGGCATCGCTGGCAAACCCAGTTGGCGAAACAGCGCATTGCGAACCCGCTCGGCCGTCACGACCACGTGATCCGGCGCGATCAAAATAGTGTCGGCGTTGGCATCGAGAATGCCGCCGCGACGCTTCGGCGAGATCGGCCCGTAAGCCATGAACTGCCCCGATAAACTGCGGGCCGTCTTGTACCCCGCTCGCGATGTGAGGAGGCGATTGATGTCCACCGGCAACCGCTTCGGCGCCGTCGCCCCCTTGCCCGGCGGCTTGGGCTGAACCGTGCGCGGCGGCAACACCGGCTTGGGCGGCTTGGGCGCTGGCTCCGGCTTGGTCGGCTCAGCGCCTGGCTGCGGCTTGGGCACGATCGGCTCCGCTTGGCCAAGCGCAGCCGGGATCCCGGCCAAGCCGAAGACAACCGTCAGCAACCAGGCGCGGCAACCCGGCCGGGGCACACAAGCGATCCTGTCAAAACACAAATCCATCCAGCAGCGGACAGTGTGGCCATTTTCCCGACCGGCTAAAAGCCCGCATTTCAGCGCCGAAGGGGTTGGCTTACGCGGGAGCGTCTTGGAGTGGGATTCTCTGCACCGCATTCGACGGCGTTGCATAATCCGAATCCTCTCCCAAAGCGGCAGGGACGGCCGCACTCCAAGACGCAGCCGCGATATTTGATCCCATAAAAAATACATCATGCTGCAATTCCCATTTAAAAACACTCGTTACTTGTCAACAACAAGAACTGACCCCGTCACCAATAAGAAAAACTTCATAATCTGAATCCCCACATAATTTGCTCACAAACAGAAGGGGCAATTCTGACCCCATCAGGACAGCCTCAGCTCGTGGATCGGAGAGCAGACTTGAACTCACTTAACGCCACCTCCACTTTTCCATCTCCTCCGGGATTGATTTCATCTTCAATTGTGACCCTATTTGACCCGTAGTTCAGTCGGACATTGAAGCAATTAAACGCGTGCTCCCTGCTTACGTCAGACTCGTAGAGTTCTTCGATTTCTTTTAGAAGCTTCTCAGCGATAAATGGGTCGCAATCCTCACTCAAAAACTGCCCTAACAAAGATTCTTGGTTCATTGAGCAAATGGGAATGCTGGTCGAACCCTTAGGGGTCGGTTCTTGTTATTGACAAGTCATGTCACTTGCTGGGAGGCGGTTTGCTTTTGCCCTTGGTTGACTTGGGCTTATCGGTTTTCGATTTGCTGTCGCTCTTGGTTGAGGATTTCTTTGACTCGGATTCCTTCTTGGCGCCGGCCTTGTAGCTTTCGCTGCGGTAATCGGTCTCGTAGAAGCCGCTGCCCTTGAAGATGATCCCGGCTCCGGTGCCGATGGCGCGGCGCACGTTGCCCTTGGCCCAGCGTTTTTTTGGGCAAGCCTCTTTCGGGCAGGTCTCCAGCGCATCGGCCTTGATGGATTGAAATAACTCAAACTCGTGGTCGCACTTTTCGCAAATGTACTCGTAGGTCGGCATAAATATTCGATTCCAAAAATCCGCGGCGAGTAACGGCAAGCGACCACCGAAAGTCAAGACTGCGGCGGCGCGAACGGCATTTCCCGCTTGGCTTGGGGCAGCGGGGTTGGTTCCCTCCCCTGCATGGCCAAGGTCACGCTCGCCAAAATCGTCGCTCACTGCAACCGAACCCTCAAGCCGGAGTCGTTCGAGGACTGGCCCGGCGCGGTGAACGGCTTGCAGGTGCAGAATCGCGGCAGCGTGTCGCGGATCGCCGCCGCAGTCGATGCCACGCCGGCCACGATCCGCAAGGCCATCGTCGCCGGGGCTGACTTGTTGATCGTCCATCACGGGCTGTTCTGGGGCGTGACGCATCCGTGGACCGGCAATCGCTACAAGCTGTTGCGGCTGCTGCTAGACAACAACGTCGCGGTTTACAGTTCGCACCTGCCGCTGGACGCGCATCCTCGGCTCGGCAACAACGCCCAGCTTTGCAAGGCGCTTGGCATCAAGTCGCCCCAGCCGTTTTTCACCGAGCGCGGCCAAGCGATCGGCCTGCGCGGCACGCTCGACTTGACGCGGGCGCAGTTGGCCAAGCGATTGGCCAAGGCCACCGGCACGGAGCCGACGGTGATGCCGGGCGGCGCGGCGCGTTGCCGCAAGATCGGCGTCGTCACCGGCGGCGCGGGTGCGGAAATGAAAACAGCAGCCGACGAGGGCGTGGACACGTTCATCACCGGCGAAGGCCCGCACTGGACGTTCGCGCTGGCCGAGGATCTTGGGCTGAATGTGTTTTACGGCGGCCACTACGCGACGGAGACGTTCGGCGTGAAGGCGCTCAGCGGGAGTTTGTCGAAAAAGTTCAAGCTGCCTTGGACGTTCATCCATCACCCAACCGGCCTGTGACGCTGAAGATTGCCAGCGCTTGGTTTTCAAAATAGGCTCGCCGCGTGAACCGCATTTCACAACTCGCCGCCGCCCTGTTGTTGCTCGGTGTTATATCGACGACTGACGCCGCGCGGCCCGGCAAGATCAGCAAGGTGCTGCAGCATTGGCTCGATCTGCAGGGCCGCCACACGCTCTCCCCCAGCCTGCTCGAGCGCGACGCCTACCAAGCCAAGCTCCGCGCCGATCGCACTCTTTGCTCCGGCATTCGGTTTGACGTCAAGTGGGCCAAGAACACGAGCGGCACCGTGAAGCTGCAACTCGAGTTGCGCGTCACCGGCAAGGCCAAGCCGATCGTGCGCGAGCTGGCCGTCAAGCCAAGCCGGCGCGGCGGCTGGGATGCGGTCACGCTGGAGGGCGACGCGTTCATGGCCATCGGCAAAATCATCGCATGGCGGGTACGCCTGCTCGACGGCGACATCGAGCTGGCCGAGCGCCGGTCGTTTCTGTGGATAGAATCCAAGCCGGCGGGCGACGCCGAAAAACCGGCTGCCGATTGACAACCGCCCCCGCCTCCCCCACTCTTTCGCCCATGGCAAAAACCGGTTTAGGCCGAGGCTTGAGTTCCCTGCTGGGTGCCCGCCCGCCGGCTGACAAGAAAACCAAAGGCGGAAAAAAACCGGCAAGCACGCCACCCCCCGCAACCGCCGAGCCGCCCAACGAGGTGCCGACCGGCGAGATTCTCCCGGGCGCAATGCAGCCGCGAAACGGGTTCGACGACGACTCGCTGAACGAGTTGGCCGAGTCGATCCGAGAGAATGGCATCATGCAGCCGCTGATCGTGCGCCCGCGCGAGGGCGGCTACGAGTTGATCGCCG
>DQOE01000106.1 GCA_015658765.1 Verrucomicrobiota bacterium
GAGGAGGTTCTCGGCGAGTTGCAGGCAGGCGCTGGTTTGTTTAGTGCGCTCGTGGTCTTGGGTGGTGTCGGCGGCTTTCAACAATAAGGCGGTCGCACCGGCATCGGCCATGTTGGCGAGGGCCCAAGCGGCGACTTGGCGTAAGATTGCATCTTCAGTCGTTACCAACTCGCGGAGTCGCTTTGCGGCATTGTTAACCTTCAGCACACCAAGTGCCTGCACGATGGTCAGCAGCTGTTTGCCCTTGGCTTTAGGCAGAGCTTTCAAGAACTGTTCAGCGGTGTCACCGATGGCGAGCAGCACCTGCGCGGCGTCCTCCCACAGATCGTTGTCCAACAGCCATTCGCCGAGCGCAGCGGTGACTTCAGCACCTCCGGCGACCTGCAGTTGTCGGATGACATAGCCCTTCACTGATTTAGGGTGATCGGCCTTCAGCGTGCCGACCAGCGCATTAGTGAAGGCTTGCCGGTCCTTTTCCGGCCAACCGCTTGCTCTCATAGCCTGCGCGTGCAGGATGTGGCGGACATGCACGTCGCCTCCATCGACGTCCGGCTTGAGCAAATCCACAAGGCTGGTGACGCCATCTGCTCCCATGGCCCGCAGCTCATCGAGTGTAGCGGTCATTTCCTTTAGGTCCGGATTAGACTGCCGTTTGAGATCCTTGGGATCACGAAACCGAGCAGCGAGTTGGGCAACTTTTTCGTTTGGCATGGCAAACATCCTTCGGGTTATAGATGCCACGGCGCGCGCGTGGGCGGGTTGACAAAGCGGTTGGCTTCAAGGTCGCCAATGATCTCTTCCTTCACAGGATCATACTTGATCTTGCGGCGCACGCGGATGGTAATGTTGGCCAGATGCAGCATGGCGGCGCAGCGGTGCGCGGCCTCGGCATGGCCACCGGGCTTTCCGCGTGTCTTGACCGCCTCTGCAAAGGATAAAAGCGGCGTGGGATCAGGCATGGCTTCGACCTTTTTGCGGTCCGATGGCGACAGGTCGTTTAGGCTCACAACTCGCTCCTTTTTGCGCGAGTACGGCTCCCCCCATTCGCGGCTGTCCATCACGAAGGTCAGCCCGTCGGCGTACTTCAACTCCACCCAGCCCCACATGCCCGTGCACTCCGGATGCGGTGGCGGCGCGTGCGCCTCAATTTCCACCGGGCTTGTGTCGTCCTTGCCGAAAGTCCACTGTACCGGGTCGAAATGATGCTGCGCCATATCCGAAAGCCCGCCGCCCTCGTAGTCCCAATACCCGCGATGTGTGCCGCCGGTGCGCGGGCGGACGTACGGCTTGAGCGGCGCAGGCCCGCAGTAAAAATCCCAGTCGAGATTTTTTGGCACGGGCTGCGGCAAAAGGCCGGGATCGCCACTCCATTGCTTCACCTTCAGTCCGCCGGCTTTGATGTGCACCGCCTTGCACGGGTTGAGCAGCTCACTGCGCATGATTTTGTGCGTGTTGATGTTGCCTCGGTTGTGGCTGGAACCAAATCGCCCGAAGGTGCCAATCTGGAACACACGGTTGTATCGTTTAAAGGCGTTCACCACCGCGCGCCCCTCGGCGATGAACCGCGTCATCGGCTTCTCACATAGTACATCCTTGCCCGCCTCCGCCGCAGCGATGGAAATCAGCGCGTGCCAATGCGGTGGTGTGGCAATGGCGACGAGGTCAATATCCTTGCGCTCCAGGACACGGCGGAAGTCGGTGTAAATTTTTTTGTTGTCTGCACGCTCCAAAAACTTCACATCGCACAAGGCAAGCTGCTTGACATTGAGCCCACGGCACATGGATTTGTAAGTGCCCGGCCCGCGTCCACCCACACCTATGAGCGCCCCCCCGAACGTCTCGCTCGGTGGCACCTTCCCCGGTCCCCCCACGACATGCCGCGGCACGATTTGGCAGGTTGCAGCCGCAGTCACGGCGGCGGATGAGGTCTTGATGAAACGACGACGGGAGAGAGGCGAAGCCTTGCGAGGCATATCCAGATTGTGCCGCGCTGACCCCGGAACGCAACCACATTTTTATCCGAAAACTCCACCCGTCAAAAACCAACCCGCTCCACCACTTGAACGCCGCAGGGTTGTTGTTCAGGGGCAACAGTTAAAACGCCTTGAAAACTGCGCTCAGCGGGTTGACTGTTGGCTTACCATGAAACGCACACTCCTAACACTCGCAGTCACCTCGCTACTGGCCGCAACCGGCTTCGCTGGTCCGATTCACGATGCTGCCAAGACCGGTGACCTTGCTGGCGTCCAAGCGGAATTGGACAAAGGCGTGGATGAGGATGATGATAGTTGGGCGGGAATGACTCCTTTGCATTGGGCGGCTCGTGTAGGACACAAGGAAGTCGCCGAACTCCTCATCGCCACCGGTGCGGATGTGAATGCGAAGGCTAATGATGGATGGACTCCTTTGCATTGGGCGGCTAATTGGGGTCACAAGGAAACCATCGAACTACTAATCGCTGAAGGTGCAGATGTGAATGCGATGGATGAAAGCGATGGCACAACACCGCTAGATTGGGCCGGTTTCGATCTCATGAACCTCCTCCGCAAGCACGGCGGCAAGACGGGTAAAGAACTAAAAGCTGAAGACAAATGAAACACCTCCTACTCACAACAATCGCAGCTGTCCTGTTGATAGTATTGGGACTCACTGTCAACGCGCGGGGAGATGATCAGATCACATGGAAAGGCTCCGGAGTAGGAGGCGCGGTTGCCGCGGGCGAAGCTGACTCAGTCGCCGCCGGCATTCGGCTCCTTGAAAAGGGCGGTAATGCCGCAGATGCCGCCGCTGCGACGTTGCTCGCCCTGGCAGTCACCGACTATGGCCTGTTTGCAATCGGCGGCGAGGTGCCATTGATCATCTACGACGCCGGGAAGAAGGAAGTCAAGGTGCTGAGCGGACTGGGC
>DQOE01000377.1 GCA_015658765.1 Verrucomicrobiota bacterium
GCACGTCGGGTGCCGGGCGGCGGACGCTCGAGGTGATGAGGCTCAGGCCGGTTTTGTCGTACACGGGCGACTTGTGTTCGGCGAGGACGATGAGCGTCGGCCCGGCGGTGTTGAGGCGCGGGTCCATGCCGGAGGTGAGCTTGACGCCGCGCGTCAGCGTGAGCCGGATGTGCGCGTTGTCGGTCATGTTGTTCGCCTCGAGGGTGCGCTTGATTTCCGTCGTGATGGCTTCCGCCGACGGAATCTCCGCGAAAGCCAGCGCGAGCGCCGAGCTGCGGAGCCGCTCGAGGTGCTTGGCCAGGCGGAAGATTTTGCCGTCGTAAACGCGCAGTCCCTCCCACACGGCGTCGCCGCCCTGCACGGCGGAGTCGAATGGGCTGATGGCGGCCTCGTCGCGGTGCAGCAACTTGCCGTTGATGTTGATGACCAAGTCGCGGTTTTTCTCGTTGAATTTTTGAAGCATGATTTTTGATTAAGCGGTGATGCGGTGCGGGTAAAGTTGTTCGTAAATCTCATTGCATTGCTCGAGCACTTCGGAGAGCGCGTCGGGCACCGGTTCGTCCTTCGGCCTGTAAGCGCGCCAGCCGGTGCTGGTCTCGACTTCCGGATACCAGTGCCGCGCCCAGATGCCGTCCGACTCGCGGACGCCCTGCGGCCACTCGAGCATGGCATCGGTGAACGCAACGCCTAGCCGTTCGCACAAAGCGCCCAACATGCCGCGAGGATCGCGCAGCACGTCGGTCGAGTCGATCACCGGCGGCACGGTGCCGGTCAACTCGCGCACGTGGTTGAACAGCCCGAGTTGCTGCGGCAGCGCGGTGTCGGCCAGCGTCGGGTTGGGGAGTTTCTTCATCAGCGACGTGAGCATCTCGCGCGGCTCGCGGATGAGGAAACAGTTCGTCACTTGGCCAAGCCAGTCGCGGCCGATGCCCGGCAGCATGTGGTGGCACATTTGTTTTTGATAAAAGATCGAGTTTCCCCCCGGGATCGGGCCGGTGAGCCAAGCGGCGACTTTTTCCCAGTCAGCCTCGTAATGCTCGATGATCTCGTCGGCCATGGCGTGCGGCAGTCTGGTTTCGCGGAGGTAATGCGCGTAGAGCGGCTCGTCGACGACGAACGTGTCCGGCCGGTTGCCCCACGCGCGCATGAGCGCGGTGGAGATGTTGCGCGGCCCGCACCACATAGCCAATCGCAGCGGCGTTGAATCGGAATCACCCATAAAGCGGGGAGAAGGTACGGGAGACACCGGCCCGGTGTCAGCCGTTTTTTGCAGGCCAAGCGGTCAGTTGGCGTCGCGGGCGGCGTCGAGGAGCTTCATCCACGCGCCCATGTAGTGGCCGTGATCCCAGAACGTGCGGCCACTGACGAGGTTGCCGTCGATCACGCACGGTTCATCGACAAACGTGCCGCCGCACACCTCGAGGTCGAATTTGGCCTTGGGCACCGTGGCCATGCGGCGCCCTTTCACACAGTCGGCGCGTGCGGGAATTTCCACGCCGTGGCACACGCTGGCGATGGGGGCGTTCTTTTCAAAAAAGTAGCGCGTGATGCGCAGCAAATCGTCGTCCTCGCGAATGTACTCCGGCGCGCGGCCGCCGCTGAAAAAAATACCAAGATACTCCTCCGGCTTGACGTCCTTGAACGCGATCGCCGCCGGCATCGTGTAGCCTTCCCATTCCTTGGTGATCGTCCAGCCCGGTTTGTTTTGGTGCATCACCATTTGATACTCGCGCTTTTCCGGTGCTGCGAGTACCGGCTCGTAGCCACCCTCGATCAGGCGGAAGTACGGATACATCGTGTCCACCGTCTCGGCGGCATCCCCGAAAATTATCAGGACTTTAGGCTTGGATTCGTCACTCATGGTCGGGCGCGAGTTAACACTTGGCCAAGCGCATTTCCAAGCCAATTGCTCACGCGAAGACGCGGAGGAAAAAGCTGGAAATTAATTTCGCACCTTCGCGTGAGTTCATTTTCATGGCTGGGCCAAGCGGGGTTGAATTATCGCTCACTCCGGGAGGTTAAACGGGTTGGGGAGCCTGGTTTGAAACCGATTGGAGGGAAAATATTTGGTGGGTAAAAGGGGGCTGAATTGCGGTGAATATGGTGTGTATGGAGGGTTCAACAAGAAAGTCGTGAAAAAAGCCTCTCATAAGCTGAAAATCCTTTGACGAGGTGGCCGCAGGAGGCTACAAATTGTGTTCCTTTTTTGGTGCAACTACAAAATGTAGTGTTTTTTAAGGGTTTTACACTGAAAACACTATTGGGGTGGTTGTGGCGTCTTTTGACTGAAACAGGATTTTAAACTGAGTAATAACGGATTTTTTAAAGGTAAATGGAGAAGCGATTTCAGATTGGCAACAGGGAATTTGTTTTGGATCAGGCCAAGGCGGAGGAGGCGTACGCGGCCAAGCGGGTTATCAACGGCCGCCAGACGATGACGTTCAACCTGTTGCCGCTCAAATACCAGTGGGCGTATGAGCTTTATCGGAACATGAAAGCCAACCACTGGGAGCCGGAGGACATCCCTATGGCTAAGGACATTGAGCAGTGGCGAGGGAACGACTTGAGCGATGTCGAGCGTTGGATCATCCGGATGGGGATCGGCTACTTCAGCGCGGCGGAGGGGATCGTGGGCGACAACATTCAGCACGTCGTGCGCGAGTTGGTCACTGCGCCGGAACTGAAGCTGGTGCTTGGCCGCCACGCGCATGAGGAAAACATCCACGCCGACTCGCTGCTCTACATGATCAGTTCACTCGGGATCAACCCGCACGAGTGCGAGGCGATGTTTGAGGACGTGCCGACGATCTTGCGGAAGAATGAGTTCGTGAGTCGCGTGTCGAGGGAGTTGCGCCGGGACATGGACCTGTCCCAAGCGAGGGAGAAGCAGGCGTTGGCCAGGAATATTTTTGTGTTCGGGCAGTGCATGGAGGGGACGCAGTTTTACGGGTTGTTCGGTATGATCCTCTCACTTTACCGGCAGAACAAGTTTCCCGGCATCGGGCAGATGTTCCGCTACACGCTGCGTGACGAGTCGAACCACATCGAGTTGCTCCGCAACCTGCTGGTGGAACTGATCAGGGAAAATCCCGACGTGTGGACGGACGAGTTCCAACAGGAACTGGTCAACCTGATGAAGGAAGCGGTGCAACTTGAGAAGGAGTTCATCAACGACTGCCTGCCGGTGAACGCGGTTGGCTTGAGTGGTGAGGAGTTTGCGGAGTACATCGACTACATCGCCGACAGGCGGCTGGAGAATGTCGGCCTGCCGCTGCTGAACGAGGGAGTGAAAAACCCGTTCCCGTGGCTCGCGGAGATGATGGACATCAAGAAGGAGCAAAACTTTTTTGAAGGTCGAGTGACAGAGTATCAGAAGGCATCCTCACTGGAAATGGTGAGCGATGACGAACTATAGTTTTAAGCAGCAACCCAAACCAAACAGCACCCGGACATGGCAATCAGCAAAATTACATTCGAGGAGGATGAAGCGATCAAGCGCATGGCGTCCGCGCAGGAAGCGCCATCCCGTTTCAAGTGGGACGAGTCTCTCAATGGAGACGGTTCGACGGATGCCGATCTCCGGCTTCGCTCGAACGACGGTGAGCGTGATATTGTGCTGGGTGACATCGCCAACACGGTCGGCAACGCCTTGGCCAACTTGATGATGTCCAAGGGTGAGAAGGATGTTTTCACCAGTGAAAACAGGGATTTTGTGGCCAAGGTGGCCCGCACGGTCGGCGAGCGGTTCCAGGGAAATGCGCTTGGCCAAGCGGAGGACGCAAGGCTGTCCGAGACGGATTTGCACCGCGGCATCGAGCGGGTGTTGATCGAGAACAACGCGCACGACGTGGCCCGCAGCCTGGTGATTGACACGGCCCGCAACGTGGCCCAGTCGGACGAAAAAATCAGCGTCCGGTTGATCCGCCGCAACAACCAAGTTGTCAGTTGGAATGAAAACAAAATTGAGATCGCGATTCGCAAGGCGTTCCTTTCGCAGCAGAAAGACAGCGCGCCGGCGGTGTTGGTTGCCCAGTCGGTGACGGAGCGGGTGAGGGATGCCGGCCAGGCGTTCATACATATCGAGGAGGTTCAGGACGTTGTCCAGGAGGAGTTGATGAAGGCCGGTCACTACAAGGTGGCCGAGGCTTATATTTTATATCGTTCGCAGCGTTCGCTGCAGCGCGCCGATGAACTCGTTACGAGCGAAAGCGAAGCGGGGCCGGCAGACGCCACGCAGCAGGAGTTGCTGCTCATCACGCAGCCCGATGGCAGCTCTCTATTTTGGAAGGGGGAGGATCTGCTCGAGCGCATCAAGTACGCGAGCATCGACCTCGACCTTTGCCTGAACGAAGAGCAGATCGAGGTCGAGTTGCGCCGTTCACTTTTTAGCGAGATGTCTGCGGCGGAATTGCAGACAACAATCCTCCTGAACGCCAAGGCGCTGATGGAGCGTGACGCTGACTTTGCGAGGTTCGCCGGCCGGTTGCTCTGCACTTATATTTACGAGGAGGTGCTCGATTGGGACATCCTCCGCGACGGTGTCGGCGCGTTGAAGGAGGCGCACGCCCGGTATCTGCCGGAGTACCTGCGGCACGGCGTGGAGATCAAGCGCCTCAGTCCCGACTTGCTGCAGTACGACACAGGGAAACTCGGCGCGGCGCTCGATCCCTCCGCCGACTTGGAGTTTGATTATCTCGGCATCCAGACGCTTTACGATCGTTACCTGATTGTCGATCGCACCAACACCGGCGACGAGGAGCGCCGCATCGAGACACCGCAACTGTTTTGGATGCGCGTCGCCATGGGCCTGTTTCACAACGAGGTCGACAAGAAGGAGGAACGGGTTGTTTCGCTGTATAACCTTTATAAAAACCGGCGATTCTGCTCGTCCACCCCGACGCTGTTCAACTCCGGCACGCTGCACTCGCAGTTGTCTTCCTGCTACCTGTACTGGGTGGATGACTCGATCGAGGGTATCATGGAGCGCGGCATCACCGAGAACGCCTACCTCTCCAAGTGGGCCGGTGGCCTGGGCGGCAGTTGGACGTCGGTTCGCGGAATGGGCGGCCACATCCGGGGCACCAACGGCAGGAGCCAGGGCGTTATTCCATTCCTGAAATTGCACAACGACTTGTTGGTGGCGGTCAATCAGGGCGGCAAGCGGCGGGGCAGTGGTTGTGCTTATCTCGAGACATGGCACAACGACATCGGCGAGTTTCTCGAGCTGCGCAAAAACACCGGCGACGACCGCCGCCGCACGCACGACATGAACACAGCCAACTGGGTTCCCGACCTGTTCATGAAGCGGATGGAAGCCCGCGAGGACTGGACGCTGTTTTGCTCCAGCGACGCGCCGGATTTGCACGAGACTTACGGCAGGGATTTCGAGGAACGCTACATCGCATACGAGGCCAAGGCCGAGCGCGGCGAAATGAGCGGCGAGAAGATTCCCGCCATCGATTTGTGGAAGCGCATGCTGCAGATGATCTTCGAGACGGGCCATCCGTGGATCACGTTCAAGGACGCCTGCAACATCCGCAGCCCGCAGGATCACGCTGGGGTCATCCACAGTTCCAACCTCTGCACCGAGATCACGCTCAACACCGGCAGCGACGAGACGGCTGTCTGCAACCTGGGCTCGGTCGTGCTCGACAATCATCTCACCGAGAGCGGCGAACTCGACTTGGCCAAGCTGAGGGAAACAATTCGCATCGCCGTGCGCGCGCTGGACAACGTCATCGACATCAACTTTTACCCGACGCAACCGGCCCGGAACGCGAACCTGCGCCACCGGCCGATTGGCCTCGGCGTGATGGGGTTGCAAAATGCGCTTTACCAAAAAGGCGTGCCGTTTGTCTCCGAGGCGGCGGTGGAGTTCAGCGACGAGTTCATGGAGGCGATCGCCTATTTCGCCTACGAGGCGTCGAGCGACTTGGCCAGGGAAAAGGGGTGTTACGAGACTTACGAAGGCTCCAAGTGGGATCGCGGTCTGCTGCCGCCGGACACGGTCGATCTGCTCGAGCAGGAGCGCGGCCAAGCGGTGGATGTGCCGCGCGGCGGCAGGATGGACTGGGAACCCATCCGTCAAAAAATCGCCAGCCAGGGCATGCGAAACAGCAACGTGCTGGCCATCGCGCCGACGGCGACCATCTCCAATATCATGGGTACCTCACCGTGCATCGAGCCGCTCTACAAGAATCTTTATGTGAAGAGCAACTTGTCCGGCGACTTCATTGTGCTGAATCGCCACTTGGTCAACGCCCTCAAGGGCAGGGGACTTTGGAACGAGGACGTGATGAACAAGCTAAAGTATCTCGACGGTGACTTGCACGACATCGCCGAAGTGCCGAACGAGCTGAAGCAGCTTTACGCCACGGCGTTTGACGTCGACCCGATGCTGATGATCGCTGCCGCTGCCCGCCGGCAAAAGTGGATCGATCAGTCGCAGTCGGTAAACCTGTTCCTAGCCAAGCCGGACATGAAGCGGCTCTCGCACATGTACCGCGCCGCCTGGCGCAGCGGCCTAAAGACGACTTACTACCTGCGGACGCTGGGCGCCTCGAACATCGAGAAAGCCACCATCGCCGTGAAAAAGCAGGGCGTCGAGTTGCCGGAGAAAGAGCACACCGCCGAGGAGCGCTTGGCCTGCTCGATCGAGGCCATGCAAAACGGCGAAGAGTGCGAAGCGTGCCAGTGACTGCGCTTGGCCAAGCGGAGAATCGCTTGGCCAAGTTCTGAACTCGACTTGGGTGGTTGGCTTGGGCAAATTGCCGCCCGGCTTTTTTATAAATCATCATGTCACTCACATCTGTTAAACAGCTCAAGACCGTCAAAAAAAATGTCCGCAAGCACGTGGACGCCGCACTCGAGGAAACCGGGGGGCTGCTCCGGCTCGCGCCCGCTTGGGTGCCGCGGTCATTCCTGCAGCCGGGCCTGCGGCTCAAGCTGCATCCGGATGATACCTACGCTTACGGCCTGAATCGCGGCGGCATTGATGAGCGTTGGTTCGGCTCCACCACCGAGGCCGCCAACGAGGGTCGCGTGCCCGACGAGGGGCTGAGCTACGTGGTGCACGGACGCAACCGGTTCACCCTGCGCGACGCGGTGGCCGAGTGCGGGGCGGACATCATCGGCAAACGCATCTGGAAAAAATACGGCAAGTGGCCGGTGTACTCGAAATTCTTCGACAACATGGGCCCCATCCCGCATCACATGCACCAGA
>DQOE01000052.1 GCA_015658765.1 Verrucomicrobiota bacterium
ATGCGCTCAAAGTCCAATTCGCGCGGCACGTGCCAGGCGGTGTTGTTTTGCAGCGGATCCATCACCGGATGATTCCAAACGCTGTAGCGGTACTGCTTGCCGCTCGCATCGAACCGCGCATGGAAGGTCATCGGCACGCGCTTGGCCTCCATCACGCGCACGTCATCCGGCAAAAACGAATTCAGGGCCAGGCGCAACTTTCGTTCTTCGATTCGATATTCTGCCTTCGGCACCTCCACATGTGCCACCATCCCGCGCGCGTGCACGCCGGTGTCCGTGCGACTTGAACTGTGAATCCGTGTCACACTCGGAAAAAGCCTTTGCAGCGCCTCCTCGATCCGCTGCTGGACGGTCACGCCGTTTTTCTGCACCTGCCACCCCTTGTAACGGGTGCCGTCGTACGCAACGGTCAACTTGAGTTTTATGTTGTCCATGGCGTTCAGGCCAAGCCATCCAGATAACTTTGAAGCAGGATCGCCGCTGATATCGAATCGACGTTTTGCCGTTTCTTTTTCTTCTTTGCCCGGCCTTGTGTGAGTGCCCGGTTGGCCTGCACGGTAGTGAGGCGTTCATCCCAGGTCTTGATCGGCGCGGTGATGCTGTTTTTCAACACCGCTTCGAACTCCCGCACTTTCATCGATGCCTCGCCGTAGCTGCCATCCATGTTTCGCGGCATGCCCAACAGGATCAACTCGACCTCGTACTCGCGCAGCAATTCCTTCAATCGATCGAGGAAACCGGAGAACGGTTCCGCCGGAATGAACTCGAGTGGCTGCGCGATCATTTTCAACTCGTCGCTCATCGCAATCCCCATCCGGACCGTGCCGTGATCTATGGCTAGTACTCGCATAACCTAGAGCGACTTCATCACCTTGCCAGCTGCTGCGACTGTTTTTTCAATCGCCGCCTCGTCGTGTGCGGCGGAAACAAACCCGGCCTCGAACTGCGACGGGGCAATATAAACTCCCTCCTCCAGCATTCCGTGAAAATATTTGCCGAACCTGTCGCGGTCACTTTGCATCGCCTCGGCCATGTTGTGAACCGGCGCGTTGGCGAAATAGCAGCACGACATCGAGCCGATACGCTGCAACTGAACCGCAACACCGGCCGCCTTCGCCGCCTTGGCCAAGCCGTCCGACAGCGCTTGGGCAAGCGCGTCGATTTTTTCGTAAACGGCCCCATCCCTCAACGCCTCCAGCACAGCGACGCCGGCGGCCATGGCCAAGGGGTTGCCGCTCAGCGTCCCCGCCTGGTACACCGGCCCGTCCGGCGCGAGGCAATCCATGATTTCACTCCGGCCGCCAAACGCACCGACCGGCAAGCCGCCGCCGATCACCTTGCCGAAACAGCTCAAGTCCGGCGTGATGCCAAAGCGCCCCTGCGCCCCGGCCAAGCCGAGGCGAAAGCCGGTCATCACCTCGTCAAAAACCAAAAGGGACTCATGCTCGGCGGTGATTTCGCGGAGAAATTCCAGATATCCTTCACGCGGCAAATACAACCCAGCGTTGGCCGGTACCGGCTCCAAAATGATTCCGGCGATATCAGGGCCATGATCAGCAAACGCCCCCCGCACCGCCTCCACATCGTTGAACGGCAGCACGATCGTTTGGCTGGTGAACTCGGGCGGCACGCCGGCGCTGTCCGGTTGGCCAAGCGTCAGCGCGCCCGAGCCGGCCTTGACCAACAGCGAGTCAACGTGACCGTGGTAACAGCCCTCGAACTTGATTATTTTGTTGCGCTTGGTGAAGCCACGCGCCAGGCGGATCGCCGACATCGTCGCCTCGGTGCCGGAGTTGCACATCCGCACCTTCTCCACCGACGGCACTGCGTTGACGACCAACTCCGCCATGCGGACCTCGAGCGGATTCGGGATGCCAAAACTCGTCCCATGCTCGGCGGCGTTTTGCACCGCCTCGACAACCACCCTCGGGGCGTGCCCCAAAATCGCCGGCCCCCAAGTGCCCACATAATCGATGTACTCGTTATCGTCGGAGTCCCAAACCGTGGCACCGCTGGCGCGCACGGCGAAAAACGGATTACCGCCGACAGCGCGAAAAGCCCTCACGGGGGAATTCACCCCGCCGGGAATCCATTGCTGCGCCTTTTCAAAAAGAGCCTGTGATTCTGCGCTCGACCGCATGCGGCGACAAAATACCGACTCCCCATCCAAACGCACGCGGAAAGTGCAAATCAGTCGTCGGTTGTGCCGACTTCGAGCAGATAATCCGCAATGTGAATGGCGCGGATGTGATGCGCACCGGCCTTGCGCAGGCCGGATTGGATTTGAAGCAGGCAACCGGGATTCGTCGTGACGACCACCTCCGCGCCGGAGTCGATGATGTTTTGTACTTTGCGTTTTTGCAGTCGACTGGCCATTTCGGGTTCGGTCAGGTTGTAGCTTCCGGCGCTACCGCAGCAGAGATCCGACTCAGCAAGCTCAACGAGTTCGCCCCCCGACTTGGCTTTCACCAACTCGCGTGGCTCGGCCGTGATTCCCTGCGCGTGGGCCAAGTGGCAGGCATCGTGATACGTCACTTTTGCCCGCGAACCGGAAACCGCGAACCGCGAACTGTCCAGCCAAGTTACCAAGTCTTTTACCTTCGCGCTGAACGCCTCGGCCCGCTTGACCCAAGCCGGGTCGTCTTTGAGCAACTCGCCGTACTCGACGAGCGTCGAGCCGCAGCCGGCGGCGTTGATGATAATTGCGTCGAGCGGTTGGCCCTCGAACGCCGCGATGTTGCGCCGCGCACAATCGCGCGCCTTGGTCAACTGGCCGCTGTGGGCATACAACGCGCCGCAGCAGCCTTGCCCCTTCGGCGTGAGCACGTCCCAGCCGTCGCGGTTGAGCAACTCTACGCTCGATTCGTTCGTGTCGCCGAACATGACCTGCATCACGCAGCCCTCGATAAATCCAACCTGCCCCCTCGCCTCCCCCTTGGCCAAGCGCTTGGCTGGCAGATTGCCCTTGGCCAAGTGCTGCGGCAGCAGTTCCATCATTTCCCGTGCAAACTTGGGCAGCAAAAATCCAAGCCGTAAAAAACGAATCACCCGCACCGGCCACAAAGCCACTTGCATCCGCCACGGAAACGGAAAAACCTGCTCGATGACGAGCCGGCGCAACAGCCACTGGAAGAGGCCACGACTGTGGTGTTTCTCGATGTGATCGCGCGTCTCCTCCAGCAGCGCCCCGTACTGCACCCCGCTTGGGCAGGCGGTCTCGCAGGCACGGCAACCGAGGCACAAGTCGATATGCCGAACCGTTGCGGCCCCCACATCCAACTGCCCAGACTGTATGGCGCGCATGATGTAAATTCGGCCACGCGGCGAGTCATTTTCATTCCCGGTCTCGAGATAAGTCGGGCAGGAGGAGAGGCATAAACCGCAATGCACACAGGCCAGCGCCTTGGTTTCATCGAGAAATTGGCCAACCGTACTCATCCGGCCAGCACTCCTTTCGGGTCAAAAATGTCCTTTACCCTCTTCTGTAAATCCAGCGACGAAACCTCCGTTGGCTTGGCGCTGGGATGATAAATCACACCATTCCCCGCACGGGCCACGAACGACTCATCGCCCAGGTTCCGCAAAGTTGAAATCAATTTCCCCGGAGCAACTGACGTAAAGCGGGGAGCCGTTTGGCGAAATTGAGCGTCGAAATCGAGCGACGTCTCATCGATAAAGCCAAGCTCGTGCACCGCACCCGACTGGGCCTCAATATCGGCGCTTGGCCCGGCGAAACCAGCAACCAATGTAAGCGGTTTGCCATCGATCCGGTGCAGATCGAGCACCGTCGGTTGTAGATCGGAGGCCCAGGTTTTTTCCAGAACTTCCTCCGCTTGGCCAAGCGACTCGCACGGCTTGGCCAAGTGCGCCTGCGCTTCCGGCAATGGCAGCAACTTGAACGCCGCCTCAACGATGATGCCCAGTTCATTTTTCGCGCCGACGAACAATCGGCACAGATCGAATCCGGCAACATTCTTGACCACCTTGCCGCCGTTGCGAATCAGCCGCCCGTCCGGCAGCACAACGGCCATGCCGATGACCCAGTCGCGAATCGTCCCGCAACCGAAGCGCCTCGGTCCGTTGAGGTTGCAGGCCAGCAACTCGCCAATTGTAACGGTTTGCGGATGCGGTGGGTCAACCGGCAGCCACTGGCCCGCCTTGGCCAAGCGCGACTGAAATTCGCTCAAGGACATACCGGCCTGCACCGTTGCCGTCATGTCTTCTGGCACATGCTCGATGAGTTCAGCGACAGCCTCCAGTGACACTTCGTCCACTCGCTGGGATTGCGGCAGCAATTTCTGCAACTCTGAAATGGAGCCCGGCTTGATCGTCATGCAGGAATTTGTTTCTTCTGGGTGAACTCGGCACAGCGCTTTGCGCCGGGGAACATTTTGTGCGGGTTGCATCGTTTTTCCGGATCAAAAACGCGGCGCAGTTGCTGCATGGCGTCGAGATCGTCCTTGGCAAACTGCCTGCTCATAAAGTCGATTTTCTCCGCGCCGATGCCGTGCTCGCCAGTGACGCTGCCGCCCAGTTCGATGCATTTGCCGAGAATGTCGCTGCCCGCCTGCAATGCCCGTTTCACCTGGTCGGGATCGCGTTCATCGTACAGGATCAGCGGGTGAATGTTGCCGTCGCCGGCGTGGAAGACGTTGGGGATTCGCAGTTCGTACTTGTCACTCACGGAGCTGATGAAACGCATGATTTCCGGCAGTTTGCTTCGCGGCACGACGCCGTCCTGCGTGACGTAGTTGGGACTCAGCCGACCGATCGCACCGAAGGCGCGTTTGCGGCATTTCCACAGGGCGGCGCGCTCGGCATCGTCCTTGGCCAAGCGCACTTCGCTGGCGTTGTTTTGGCGGCAAACCTCCTCGACCCGCCTGGCCTGTTGCTCGACTCCCTTGGGCAAGCCGTCCAGCTCGACGATCAGCACCGCGCCGGCATCGAGCGGGAAGCCGAAGTGATACGCCTCCTCAAGCGCCTGCGTGATAAGTTGATCCATCATCTCCAGTGCAGCTGGCACAATCCCCGCGGCAATGATGCCGCTCACCGCCTGGCTGGCCTCGTCCACACTTTCGAAAACACAGAGGAAGGTCTTGAACGCCGGCGGCGTTTTCATGAGGCGAACCAACACCCTCGTCACGACGCCGAACATCCCCTCCGAGCCGATCGCCGCGCCGCGCAAATCGAACCCGGCCACCTCCTCGCCGCCATCGGGTTCAACGCCCAGCCATTCGATTGTGCCGTCCGGCAATACCATCTCGTAGCCGAGCACGTGGTTGGTGGTGACGCCGTTTTTCAGCGTGTGCGGCCCGCCGGAATTGGTGGCGATGTTGCCGCCGATCGTGCAGGCCGTCTGGCTCGAGGGATCCGGCGCGTAAAACAATCCGTGCCCCGACGCGTTACGGGTGATCCACGCGTTGACGCAGCCGGCCTCAACGAGTGCCCGGCGGTTGCGCGGATCGATTTTTAGCACCCGGTTCATCCGGGTGAGCGCGATCATCACGCCGCCGTCGACCGCAAGTACTGCACCGCTGAGGCTGGTGCCGGCTCCGCGCGGGATGATGGGCACGTCCATCTCGGCGCACAGGCGGACGACCGCCGCCACTTCCTGCGTGGATCGGGGCAGCACAACTGCAGTTGGGGGGTTCCTTTGGAGTGTGTAGGCGTCGCACTCGTACACCACGAGTTCCTGCTCGTCGGCAATCACGGCATCTTTGCCAACGATCTCGATCAAACGGCGGGTGAGCTGTCTTTTGTCTGCCTTACAGTTCATGCACATTTGGCCAAGCGCACGACCGATTGTATTGAGGGACTGGACTGAGCCGACTCAACCAAGCTCGGTTACTCCGCCCCGCCCAAGCTCTCGATCATGACAATCAGAGGCAGGAACATGGCAATCACGATACCGCCAACGATTACGGCGAGGAAAACAATCATGATGGGCTCGATCAACGAGGTGAGAGATTCCACGGCGCGATCAACCTCCTCATCGTAGGTGTCGGCGATTTTCTCGAGCATCTGTGGCATGTCACCGGTTTTTTCGCCGACATCCACCATGCTGATGACCATCGGGGGGAACACGCGAGAGGCATCCAGCGGCGCGACAATGGTTTCCCCCTCCTTGACGCTGTCGTGGACGTCCTGAACCGCACGCGCCACGACCACGTTGCCTGAAGTGTCCTTGACGATATTGAGCGCCTGGAGAATCGGCACACCGGAATTGATTAGAGTGCCGAGCGTGCGTGCAAAACGGGCAATCGCCACCCGCTCCACTACAGGGCCGATGACAGGAAAAAAAAGGCTCATTTTGTCGAGAATGTAACGACCAAAGTTCGTCCGGCCAATCATCGAAAACGTGAAGAAACAGGCGAAGACACCGCACATTGTCCCCATGGCGTTCAGGCGGACCGTGTCACTGATGGATAACACAAGTTCGGTAAAAGCCGGCAACCCGTCCTTACCCAGCATGTCGGCGAACACGTCCTTGAATTTAGGGATGACGAACACCAAAAGGATGCCCATGATCACCACCGCAACCACCAACACGGCGATGGGATAAAACATGGCAGCCTTGACTTTACCTTTAATTTTCATGGCCTTTTCCATGAACATGGCCAAGCGGTCTAGAACTACCTCAAGCACACCGCCCAACTCACCCGCCTTGACCATGCTGACAAACAGCTTGTTGAAAACCTTGGGGTGCTGGGCCAAGCCCTCGGAGAACGTGCCGCCGCCCTCGATCACCTCGGACAACTC
>DQOE01000332.1 GCA_015658765.1 Verrucomicrobiota bacterium
CTGATACCAACCCAACCGCCGCAGCCAGTATCGGCTGGCGCATGCCGGCCGAGTGGGAGCCGCACGCCGCCACATGGCTCACTTGGCCAAGGCCGAACGGCATCAGTTTCCCCGGACGCTACGACGGCGTGCCGCCGGTGCTGGCCAGGCTCGTGCGGCTGATCGCCGAGGGCGAGCCGGTACACATCAACATTTGGGACGCCGACCTCGAGCGCTTGGCCTGCCGCTGCTCGAGCCCAAGATGATTCTCGAGGGCGGCAGCATCGACGTGAACGGCGCGGGCGCACTGCTCACCACCGAGGCGTGCCTGCTGCATCCCAACCGCAATCCGCATCTTGCCAGGGGCGACATCGAGTCGCGGCTGCGCGAACACCTCGGCGTCAATCGAATCATGTGGCTCGGCGACGGCATCGAGGGCGACGACACGGACGGGCATGTTGACGACATCGCCCGTTTTGTCGCCGCCGGCACGGTCGTCGCGGCGATCGAGCCGGACGAGCACGATGCCAACCACCGGCCGCTGCGCGAGAACCGCGAGCGGCTTGGCCAGGCGTTCGAGGTCGTCGAGTTGCCGATGCCGCGCCGGATCGAGTCGGGCGACCAGCGGCTCCCGGCCAGTTACGCGAATTTTTACATCAGCAACGCGCAAGTCATCGTGCCGACGTACCGCGACGCCAACGACGAGCGCGCGCTGGGCATCCTGCGCGACTGCTTCCCCGGCCGCCCGGTCACCGGGCTCGACTCGAGCGACCTGATCTGGGGCCTCGGCTCGTTCCACTGCCTCACCCAGCAGGAACCGGCGGGAGAACAACTCGCCAACACCAACCGCGCGGAGTAGCTTGGCCAAGCGCGTGGCTTGCACCACACCAACCGACGGACATCCATTGTTCAGGAAAAAAAATCAATTGGTCCCGCCACCTGTGAAGGGTCGGGTCGCCGGTTCCGGCCTCCGCCGTGTCGCGGGTGTCTTGGCGGTTGTAGCGGGCGCAGTTGTCTCCGGCCAACTCTCCGCGGACGTGGTGATCAACGAGATTTATTACAAGCCGGCCGACAAGACGTCCCCGGAGGAGTTTGTTGAAATTCACAACCGCAACCCGACGCCGGTGAACCTGTCCGGCTGGCGCTTCACCCGGGGCATCGACTACACGTTTCCGGAAGGAACCGTGCTGGAGGCGGGCGGGTACCTGGTGTTGTCCGGGTATCCCGCGACGCTGCAATCGGTGTTTTCGGTCGCGGCGCTTGGCCCGTACAGCGGACGTTTGGCCAATGACGGGGAGAGGCTGGTCTTGAGGGATCGGCAGGATCGAACGGTCGATGAGGTGGAGTTTGGCGGAGAGTTTCCCTGGCCGGTGGGGGGAGGGGACGGCGGCTCGATTGAACTGATCCACCCCGCCCTCGACAACAACCTCGGCGGGAGCTGGAGGGTCTCGACCGTTGGCACCGCACCGGGCGGGACCCCCTGGAAACAAGTCGTCTTCATCGACCACAACGACCGGATGTGGCGTTACAAAAAGGGCGACTCGCCGCCGGCCGGGGGCACCGCCGCATGGCGGGAGGTGGACTACAGTGAAAACAAGGAATGGAAAACCGGCCGCACCAGCATCGGTTACGGAGACAACGACGACCAAACGCGCCTTGACGACATGCGGAACAATTACTCCACCGTTTACCTGCGCCACAAATTTCGCGTGCCTGATCCCGGCGCGGTTCCGGCGTTGCGGCTGAAACTCTATGTGGATGACGGCTGCATCGTCTGGATCAATGGCGAGGAAGTGATCCGCCGACACGTCGCCGACGGCGCGATGGCGCACGACTCAACCAGCGGCGTCGCCGACCACGAGCGGGAGTGGGAGCTGATCGATTTGCCCGACCCCGGCTCCCTCCTAAAAAAGGGCAACAACGTCATTGCCATCCATGTCATCAACGCGACGCTGGGCAGCAGCGACCTGTCGATCGACGCGGTGCTGCTCGTTCCGCCTCCGCCCTCGGCGGCGCCCAGCCCGACTCCCGGCAAGCGCAACTCCGTCTTTGCCACAAATGCCCCTCCGCAAATCCGGCAGGTTGCAACCGCCCCCCGTCAGCCGCCTGCGAAACAGCCGTTTCGAGTCACCGCGAAGATTACGGATCCCGACGGAGTGGCGGCGGTTCAACTGCATTACCAAGTGGTGGTGCCGGGGAAATATCTCCCGGCCTTTTTCCCCCTGTCCCACTCGAAACTGCTCTCGAAGCCCAACCAACCGCTCCCCGCCAACCCGGAGTTTGAAGCCGGGGAAAACTGGCGCACCCTCTCCATGCGCGATGACGGGCTGGAAGAGGACACCACGGCGGGCGACGGGGTTTATTCGGCGCAGCTTCCGGGGCAGGAAAACCGCACGCTTTTCAGATATCGGATCACCGCCACCGATGGGACGACGTTGGTGCGGGTTCCCTACCGGGACGACCCGTCGCTGAACTTTGCGGCTTTCATTTACAACGGAGTGCCCGCCTTCAAGCCGGCAAAGCGCACCGTGCACCCGGACGGCCTGGGCCATGCCTATCCGGCGGATGTCATGAACTCGCTGCCGGTCTACACGCTGATCACACGCGGACGGGATCTCGACCAGTGCAACGCCTACAACTCGGCCTACCAGATTCCCAAGGCCAAGACCGAGGCACGCAGCAGGTTCAACTGGGAGGGCGCGTTTATTTACGACGGGGTGGTTCACGACCATATCCGTTACCGGCTGCGCCAAGCCAACGACCGCTACGGGGGAGGCGGGAAACGGTCGATGCGTTTCAGGTTCAACCGGGGACATTATCTGCAAGCGAAAGACAATTACGACCGGGACTATCCGGTCAAGTGGCGCACGCTCAACACAGGGAAAATGTTCGACAACAAGCGCGTCGGCAACTTTGGGCTGACCGAGGGGATCAACACACTTCTCTGGAACCTGCTGGGTGTGCCCTCGCCCTACACGCACTTGTTTCATTTTCGCGCCATGACCGGCCCGACAGAGGCTCTGACAAATCCGAACGGCCAGTACACCGGCGACTTCTGGGGCATGCACCTTGCCATGGAGGATTATGACGCACGGTTTTTGGAGACCCACCAACTGGTGGACGGCAACCTGTACAAGCTCAAGGACGCGATTTTCGACGGCAACAAGATCAAGCGCAACCAGGGACGCTACGCCGTAACCGATGACCGGGACTTCCAAAACATCCGACAGCAACTTCGGCCGACGCGATCCGTGGACTGGCTGCGCACGCACGTGAACTGGGATCTCTGGTACCGCTACCACACCGTCTGCGAGGCCATCCGGCATTACGACTACTGGCCGCGCGACTCGCATTCCAAGAACCGGGCCTGGTATTTCGAGCCCAGCATGGAGACGCCGCTTGGCCGC
>DQOE01000355.1 GCA_015658765.1 Verrucomicrobiota bacterium
CACGAGGCTGCTGCGTTAGGAAATATCGAAGCGGTCAAACAGTTCTTGGATTCTGGCACGGATGTGAATGCGAAGGATAAGACTGGTGGGACACCTTTGGATGAGGCGGCTGGTTGGGGTCGCAAGGATATCGTCGAACTCCTAATCGCTAAAGGCGCGGATGTGAATGCGAAGTTTGATGATGATGGATCGACTCCTTTGCATCTTGCGGCTTGGAAGGGTCACTTTGAAACCGCCGAATTATTAATCGCCGCAGGCGCGGATGTGAATGCGAAGATGGAGGATGGCAAAACACCGCTAGATTGGGCCATCGAAGACAACCAAACCGAAACCGCCGCCCTCCTCCGCAAACACGGCGGCAAGACGGCTGAAGAATTGAAAGCTGAAGAAGCCAAGTAAGGCTATTTTACTTCACCTTCCCATAGCGGCTTCAGATCCTCATCATCCAGCGCCATAAGCTTGATCTGCTTGGCATCCCCAAGCTCGTACGACTTGTCCAGATGCTCTTGAGCGGCATCCAGTTGGCCCAGTTGGGCGCAGTAGCACGCCAAGTTGTATTGAATCATACTGTCGCCTGGAAACAGCTTGGCAGCTTCATCCAGCGCCACCTTGGCCTTCTCGATGCCACCTCCATTTGCACGGCGCACATCGCCAAAAGTGAAAAAAGAAAGCGCATGGGGGATTTGTAGCCGCGCCGGTGACAAATTGCAATATGGCAGGGCGCGCTGGCTGAAACGGGATTGGCTCTTTACCAGGTCAGTTCGCCGGTGCTCTGGGCGAAGGATTTGGTTTCGATTCCCATTTTGTTCAGCATCGTGACGTGGAGCTTGCAGAGCGGGGTGCCTGCTTTTTGAGCGATGTATCGGCCGTGCTTGAAGCCGCCGCCGGCGAGGAAGCCGTGCTTCCTTCCCTGTACCTCCTGTTCCAGTCGCTGGCAGTAGTCGGTGAAAGGTGGTTTTTCGCCGGCGAGAACGGAGTCACTCGGAAAACAGCAAAAAACAAATGCAGCAATAAGCACAATGCCAGCGAACATATCCAAGCTCTACCAACTCTCCCCGCTAATGACCAGTGAGAACCCTCTCTTCGGGAGTTGCCCAGCGCAGGAGGGATGGTTAGACTGGGCCAGCATGAAAAACACCACCCGACTCGCAGCCATCTGCGCAATACTTCTCATCTCTACTGCCCAGGCCGCACCGATCGACGACGCCGAACAGGCCATGCAAGCCCGCCAGTTCGAGACCGCCATCACCCACCTGGAAAAATCCAAGACCGGCGACTACCCCAGCTACCTCAAGGCCGTCGCCCTCTACCAGTCTGGGAAATATTCTGCCGCCGCCGTTACCTGTGAGGGACTCTTAAAACAATACCCAGACTCCCAATGGCAACACAAGGCGCGCTTCCTCATGGCCCGCGCACTCATCGCACAGAAAGATCACAAGGCCGCCGAGTCCATCCTTGCGGCAGAGGCAGGCCGCATCTTCTCGCCTGACCGCAAACAGTCGATCGCGAACGTCCTGGTCGATTTCGCCGACAAGCTTGCCCGCCGCCCCGACCCGAACGAGCTCGACGCGCTCCCGGCCGATGACGCCAAGGCGCTCGCGCTCTACCAACAAGTGCTCGCACTCGAGATCAAGCGCGAGCTGAGTGACGACATTCAGTTCAAAGCCGCCCTTACGTTTCAACGCCTTAAACAACATCCGCAGGCGATCGCTGCCCTGCGCCAGTACCTCGACGACTTCGACCCGACCTGGACTGGTCCGGTCGGCAGCGCGACACGTCAGCGCGGCCAGCTCAAACAGAATCCAGTCGCACCCGGTAAGCACTGCCTCAAGGCGAGGTTCGCTCTCATCAGCTCCCAGGTCATCAACGGCAACAACGACGCGGCGCGCCAGAACGTCGATGCCATTCTCCCGATGCTTCAAGACGTTGTCATGGAGTTCGACGACGGCCGCGGTGGCACCGTCAAGCGTGACAAGTCCGACGTCGCCCATCAACGAGTTCTCACCTATTCCCAAGATCTCCCCAACTCCATCGCGGAGACCAGAAAATTCCTCGCCGCCTACCCGGCTTACGAGCTAGCCATCGAACTCGCCCGCAGCTTGCCCAATACGCTCGTCGGGCTCGGTCGCACCGACGAGGCCATCGCCGCCCACCGCGACTTTGTTGACGGTAAAAACTTCAAATTCATCGCCAACGAGAAAGCAACGACGCCCGATCCCAAGACTGGCGTCTCCCCGGCCGAGAACCTCGAAAAACTCCAGCGCGAGTCCTTCTTCCAAATCGCGCAATTGCTTTTCAACCAGAAGAAATATGATGACGCCATCAAGCAGTGGCAAGCCTACGTCAACCGTTACCCAGACGGCGCCCAGTGGGCCGCGTCCCAGTCCGGGATCATCAATGCCGAGTTCCAGATTGGCCTCGATGCAGTCGCCGCCGGCGAGGACGCCAAGGCCCGCCAACATTTCGCTCAGTTCCTCAACAAATACCCGCTCGACCAGCGCGCGCGGCAGATCATGTTCACCCTCGGGCAGATGCACGTGGCGAAGACGGAATACAAAATGGCGATCGAGGAATGGTCGCGGCTTATCAGTAAGTACCCCAACACCGAGGAGTCATCGCTCGCGCTCTACCGCACCGGCGTCTTCCAATCCGAGCAGCTCGGCCAGCTCGAGGACGCCCTCGCCACCTTCCGCCGCCTCACCTGGGGTTCATGGGCGCAGCCGGCCAAGGCCCGCGTCGTCATGCTCTCGCAAAAATCCCTCGGCGTCGCCACCGAGCGCACTTTCCGCACCGACGAGGTCGCCAAGATCGCCGTCACCGTGCGCAATATCGAGAAACTCAAAGTCAGCGTCTACCCGCTCAACCTCGAATCCTACTTCCGCAAGACCCACAAGCTCGCACGCATCGACCACCTCGACATCGACCTCATCGAACCGGAGAAAACCTGGGAAGTGAAACTCGATGGCTACAAGAAATACACTCAACTGATCCGCGACATCGAGATCCCGTTCCCAGGGAAGCAGCCCGGGATCGCCGTCGTCAAAATCGAGGGTGACGACTGGTCCGCCAGCACGCTCGTCATCCGCTCCGACATCGACTTGATCCTCAAGAGCAGCCGCAAGGAAGCCCTCGTCTACGTCGAGGACCAGCTCAAGAATAAACCGGCCGCGGACATCCAGCTCCTGTTCAGCGACGGCACCAGCATCATCGCCACCGGCAAAACCGGTGCCGACGGCGTGTTTCGCGGAAGATTTCCGGAGTTGACCACCATCAAGGACCTACGCGTGCTCGCCACCGGTCCTGGCGGCAGCGCCACCAACCTGCTCAACATCGGCAACCTGCGTTTCAGCACTGGCCTGTCGCGTCGCGGTTACATCTATACCGACAAATCCGCCTACCAACAGGGTGAGGTAGTCGCCGTTCGTGGCATCATCCGCGACGTTAAAGACGGCAGCTACATCGTCCCGGCAAAACGCGAATACACCGTGCGCATCACCGACCCCGCCGGCCGCCTGTTGAGCGAGTCCGATCTGACACTGTCAGAATTCGGCACCTTCGACACCGCGATCCAACTTCCAAGCTCCGCCGCATTCGGCAACTACAGCATCATCGCCCACCCCAAAGACAAAAAGGAGATCACGCACCAGGGGAACTTCTCGGTCCAACAGTTCAAGCTCGACCGCGTCCGTCTCGCCTTCGATTTCCCGCAGCAGGTTTACTTCCGCGGCGAAAAAATCGAGGCCACACTCAGCGCCATCTATTACTGGGGATCGCCTGCCGCCAACAAGCTCGTTGAGATCAGCCTGCCCGACGGCCGCAAGCTCAGCCAGAAGACGGACGCCGAAGGCAAGATCGAGATCAGCCTCGACACGGCGGGCTTCGTTCCCGGCACGCCGCTGCGGTTCGGCGCCAGCATCCCATCGCTTAACATCTCCGCCAACAACGCCGTCTACCTTGCCAAACTCGGTTACCATATCGCCCTCAAACCCGACCAGCCTCTGGCGCTCGCCAACGAGGCTTTCGAAGTCCAAGTCGCAACGATCGGCGCCGATGGCGAGCCCGTCGGCAAGGATCTCACCATCACCGTCTTGCGCAGCGAGGTGCAAAAACAGAACCCCGTGCTCGAAGCCGTGCCGTGGATCGCCTACAACCCGCAGCCGACCGCGCAGGTCACGGTCGAGGAAATCAAAGTCACCACCGATCCGAAAACCGGCAAGGGCACGGCCATCTTGAACCTCAAGAAAGGCGGCGTCCACACGCTGCGCGCCAGCGGCCAAGACCGATTCGACCAGACCGTCACCGGCCAGACAACGGTCGCTGTCTCCGATGACGAGGACCTGCAGAAATTGCGATTCTTCGCCGAGAAGAGCACGTACGAGGTCGGTGCGAAAATCCCGCTGCGCCTGCACTCGCGCGTGGCCAAAGGTCTCGCCCTGCTCACCTACGAGGGCGAGGAAGTCATTCACCATGAGATCATCTCGATTAAAAAAGGCGAAAACCAGCTCGAGATCCCGGTCGAGCACGCGCACTTCCCCAACTTCAGGGTCAGCGTCGCACTGATCGACGGCCGCGTTCTGCGCGGTGCATCCAAACGCTTCAACATCCGGCGCGAACTGAAGGTCACCATCACGCCGAGCAAAGAAACCTACGCCCCTGGCGAAAACGCCACCGTCGATATCGCCGTCACCGACCAGCTCGGCAAGCCCGTGAAAGCCGAGCTTGCACTGGCGCTCGTCAACCAGGCGCTGCTCGACCGCTTTCCCGACAGCACCACGGATATCCTGACATTCTTCCAAGAAGGCGCAAGTCGATTCACCGAGTTCAGCCTCATCTCGACCTGCGACTGGAGTTACACCGCGTTCTCGAAACGCACCCGCGCCGGCGGCAACGTGGCCACGATCGTCGCCAACGACTTTGAACAGATCCTCTCAATCAACCAGATCGAGCTGAACCTCAACCCAGGCAACTCCATCCTGAGCTTCAATTGCGCCAGCGTCCACGAGAGCATTTTCAACAACGGCCGCTTCCAGCAACTCGCCCTACCGCAACACCAGCAGAGGCAAACC
>DQOE01000120.1 GCA_015658765.1 Verrucomicrobiota bacterium
GGAAAATAACCGCCACTCTCACGAATGGGACTGGGCAAGTCGCCGGGCAAGCTGGCGAGCGTCTTTTGCCCAAGCCGAAAACGGTTCCCCCAGTCAAGCAGGATTCGCTTGCCCTGCCGCCATTGGTCGGTTCGGCCGTCGGGCTTCAACGCGTGGTGGATGAAATAAGTGTTGCTCGATCGCTTGAACGCACGGATGAAATCGTAGTCGCCCGGCGGCGCGGTATCGTCCAACTCGTAGTTGGGATACAGTTTCGAATCCCGAAAATAACCCGGATTGTACACTTTTTCAGCCGGATCGATCAACCCCTCCTCAAGGTAAGCCACGGAGGAAATGAGCTTGAAAATGGAACCGGGCGGGTAAGAGACCCCGCCGCTGCCGGTGGCGCGGTTGAGCCAGCGATTGAGCCGACTGTCGTTCAATCGGGTGATTTCTTCCCGCGAAAATCCGGAAATGAACTTGTTGGAATCAAATCCCGGCAGGGACACGAGTGACAGCAGGTCGCCGGTGCGCGGATCCATCACCACCACGGCGCCCCGCGTCTCCGGGCCGTTGGCTTGAAGCGCCGCCTCGGCGGCCAACTGGATATCGCGGTCTAGGGAAAGCACCATGTCGTAGCCCGACTCCGGCCATTCCCAGACCTCCTCGCTCGTGCGGTAGCTGATGTTGTTGACGCGAATCGTCTTGGCCCCGGCCTCCCCGCGCAACAGTTCGTCGTATACACCCTCCAACCCATCGACGCCGACATAGTCCGGCAGCCGGTAACGGAACCGGAACGGAATGTCGTCGCCGGTGTTCGGGTCATCGTCGCGCCGAAGATACCCCAGCGTGTGAAACGCCATGTCGCCGTTGGGATACGTCCGAACCGGGTTGACTGACAAGTCCACTCCCGGCACCCCGTGAATCTGCTCGACGAACCGTGCCACTTGGCCCGGCGAAAGATCCTGCATCACGGCCATCGGCGTGTAACGGCGCTTGTAATAATGGGTGTGAAATTTCTCCTCGTCGAGAACCAACGGTTGACCAAGGCGCAGGCTCACCTGCATGGTCAGGTTGCTGACCACCTGGTAGCGGGCCGTCCTACCCAACTCATCCTGCTCGGCACGCCGCAGCTTTCGCCCATCTTTCAAGCGCATATAGTGGGTGTAAAACAGCGGGCGCAACTCGTCGATGTACATGTGCACGTCGAACCGCAGCCGGTTCACGGCCAGCGGTTGCTGGTTGCAATCGAGGATGCGGCCCCGTGTTGCCGGGAGGCGCACGGCTCGCAGCGATTGGTTTTCCTGCCGAACCCGGTAATCCTCGCCGGAGGCCACCTGCAGCCGCCAGAGGTTCACCGTCAACAGCAACATGCAGCACAGGATGAACGCCGTCATCACCCTGATCGGAATGTCCTTGCTGCGTAACTGGTCAAATACAAACACGGTTTCTGTCTCGACTAATGCTTCCCGCGCACGATCTGGCGGTTCTCGTTGGGCCAACGGTTCGGGTCATGCAGCGGGTGCGAAAACCATCGATCCAACAGCTTGGCCAATCTCGCGAACACCGGGACTGCCACGCCGCAAAACAGCGCGTTGATAAGCCACCAGACACCCATCTCCCACCCGAACAACGGAGCGGCACCCACCAGCCACAACAGCCACACCTGAAGCAGCGGCACGGCAGCGCCCGCAGCAGTTCCGAGGTAAAATTGCGCCACGAGTTCATCCCGCATTATCAAGTCGCGAAAGGTGAAAACCGCCCACCCGGCGATAAACAACGGCAGCACGCTCAGCCCCAGCGGGTTGGCCGACAGGCTGTCGAGCCACAATCCGGTCAGCATGGCTGAGGTGCTCACATGCCCGGCGCGCAGCGTCAACCCGGCGCACACCAGCAGCGCCGGCGTCAGGTCGGGCTGAAAACCCAGCCACAACCTTGGCCCCTGCCAGTGGGACTGCAAAAACACGAGCAGATACGCCCCGATCAGCAGCCCCAATGTCTTGTTGATTCTTCCCGTCACGGTGCTTGTTCAATATCGGGTCAACACCCGCACGGTCTCGAGTTGGTTCAAGTTGGCGTGCAGCTTGATTCGTGCCTCCACGTAAAGGCCGTCCTTGGACAGCCACGAATCCACCACTTGGCCAACCGGGATTTCCTTTGGGAACCCTCCGCCCAGCCCGCTGGTGACTACGGCCTGGCCCGGTCGCAACTCGACATCGTTGGGCAGGTAGGTCAATTCCACCGTTCTCAGGTCGGAGCTGTATTGCCGTGGCGAAACAATGCCCCCCTGGCTTCGCGACTCCTTGATCAGCGCCGAGAATCTGCAGTTTGGATCACCCACCAAAACCACCCAAGAGGTCAAGGATCCAACCTCTGAAACCCGCCCCACCAAATTACCCTTGGCGGAGATGACCGGTTGATTGAATCGAATCCCCTTGTTGCTGCCGAGGTTGATCTTGATCCTCCGCCACCAGTTGAACGGGTCGCGCCCGACCACTCGCACCAGCTTGTTTTCCCACGGGATAAGCGGTTCCAACGCCAGCAATTCGCTCAAATGTTTGTTTGCACTTCGAAGCCGGTCGACTTCGTCCTGAAGCTCGGAAAGAGAAGCCGGCGCTTGGCCAAGCGCCTGGTTCGTGGGTGATGACTCGGAGTTCGTGGCCCCCAGTTGGCCAATCGACTCCAACGCAACCTGACCGGTGGTGCTGATGCCGATGAGCGGAAGAAAGAGTCCCCCGATGGCTGACTTGAGCCGCGCCCGGGCGCTCTCCGGCATCACCAGCAGCAGGAACACGGTCAGGAGCACCGCCCCGACCGCTGTCTGCTGCGATTTGTAAAAAAATCGTTTCATCCCGTCACGCAACGGGACGAACGCACTTTAATCTCCGCTGGAGGAAGCCACCCGCCGCAGGAACTGCAACTCCTGCAGCACACGCCCCGTCCCCTCGGCAACGGCCGTCAACGGGGAGTCGGCGATGTGAACCGGCAGGCCGGTCTCCTCGGCGATCAATTGGTCAATGCCCCTCACCAGAGCACCACCACCCGCGACAACAATGCCGCGGTCGACCAAGTCGGCCGAAAGCTCGGGGGGACACCTTTCCAGCGTCATGCGGATGGACTCAAGAATATTGTTCAGCGGCTCCTTCAATGCATCCCGAATTTCCTCGGAACGAACTGTCATGATCCGTGGCAGGCCGGCACTAAGGTCCCTGCCCTTCACCTCCATCGAAAGCTCCTCTTCCAGCGGATACGCTGAACCGATCGTAATCTTGATTTCCTCTGCTGTGCGTTCGCCTATCATCAAATTGTAGGCGCGCTTCATGTAGGCTATGATCGTGTCGTCAAACTCATCGCCGCCGACACGCAAACTGCGGCTGAACACGATTCCCGCGAGCGAGATAATCGCGATCTCACAGGTACCACCGCCGATATCCACAATCATGTTGCCGGTGGGCTCATGCACTGGGAGCCCCACGCCGATCGCCGCAGCCATCGGCTGCTCAATCAGGTAAACCTCCCTCGCACCGGCATGGATGGCGGAATCCTTCACCGCCCGTTTTTCCACCTCGGTGATCCCTGATGGGACAGCCACCACCACCCGGGGTGCAATCAATTTGCGGTTGTGAACCTTCTGTATGAAGTTTCTCAACATCGCCTCGGTGATCTCGAAGTCGGCTATGACGCCGTCCTTCATCGGACGAATGGCAACGATATTGCCCGGCGTTCGGCCGAGCATCCGTTTCGCCTCCATGCCCACCGCCAACACGGTGGTCATGCCGGCCTCGATCGCAACCACAGAGGGTTCACGCAACACAATCCCCCTGTCTCGGACATAAACGAGGGAGTTGGCTGTACCCAGATCGATTCCAATATCGTTGGAAAACA
>DQOE01000019.1 GCA_015658765.1 Verrucomicrobiota bacterium
CATCGCCCGCGTCTCGCTGCAGACCAGCGCCCCGCTGCACTTCGATCGCTACCGTCGCAACCGTGCCACGGGCAGCTTCATCCTCATCGACGAGCAGACGAACAACACCGTCGCCGCCGGGATGATCGTGGGCTGAGGAGGGAGACGAATTGACACGTGGTCCGTCATTTCAGGTTTCCCCCAAACATTTGCCGTACAGGGTTTAGTAAACGTTGCGAATCATGCGGGTGTCGCTGTGACGGGCCTCGGCAAAGAAGCACCGTTTCGTGGCAACTCGGTGATATGGGTGATGGATCGCTGGCGTCTTGACTACACCCACCGTCAAGGGCATAAGCTACCCAGCCGCTTTTGCGGCCTGATGTGTCAAATTTTATAGAGAAATCAAGTAAACGACTGAAGAAAACATGATGACTGAAAGCAAGTGCCCGGTATTGGGCGGATCTCACAGACACACGGCGGTTGGGGCCACAGCGAACCAACATTGGTGGCCAAATCAACTGAACCTGAAGGTTCTCCACCAGAATTCTCCGCAGTCGGATCCGATGGGTGAGGAGTTCAACTACGCTGAGGAATTCAAGACGCTCGATTTGGACGCCCTGAAGCAGGACATCGAGGCGGTGATGACCACGTCGCAGGACTGGTGGCCGGCGGACTACGGCCACTACGGACCGCTCTTCATTCGGATGGCGTGGCACAGCGCGGGCACGTACCGAATCGGCGATGGCCGTGGTGGCGCAAGCTCCGGCACACTCCGCTTTGCTCCTCTCAACAGTTGGCCCGACAATGTGAGTCTCGACAAGGCGCGTCGATTGCTCTGGCCGATCAAACAGAAGTACGGTCAGAAAATCTCGTGGGCCGACCTGATGGTCTTCACCGGTAACTGTGCTCTGGAGTCGATGGGATTAAAGATGATCGGTTTCTCCGGCGGGCGCGAGGATGTCTGGGAACCCGAAGAGGACATATACTGGGGGCCTGAGGAGACGTGGCTGGGAGACGAGCGTTACAGCGGCGAACGGGATCTCGAGAACCCTCTCGGCGCTGTTCAAATGGGCCTGATTTACGTGAATCCGGAGGGGCCAAATGGTAAGCCGGATCCGCTTGCGGCGGCCGTGGACATTCGGGAGACGTTTGCTCGCATGGCGATGAATGACGAGGAGACGGTTGCGCTGATTGCCGGCGGACACACATTCGGCAAAGCCCATGGTGCCGCCGATCCGAATCAGCATGTCGGTCCCGAACCTGAGGGTGCCAGTCTCGAGGAGCAAGGCCTCGGCTGGAGGAACAGCTTTGGCAGCGGCAGCGGCGGCGACACGATCACCAGCGGATTGGAGGGCGCATGGACCACCGATCCGGTGAAGTGGGACAACAATTACTTCGAAAACCTGTTCGGCTACGAGTGGGAGCTGACGAAGAGCCCGGCCGGGGCGTCGCAGTGGACTCCCAAGGATGAATCCGCAAATGGCAGCGTGCCGGATGCTCACGATTCGTCGAAGCAGCATGCGCCGATGATGTTCACGACGGACCTCGCGCTGAAGATGGACCCGATCTATGCGCCAATTTCAAAACGCTTCCACGAAAATCCGGAAGCGCTCGCCGACGCCTTTGCCAAGGCGTGGTACAAGCTGACGCACCGCGACATGGGGCCCGTCTCGCGGTGTCTCGGCGCGTGGGTGCCCGAGCCGCAGTTGTGGCAAGACCCCGTCCCCGAGGTCGATCATGAATTGATCGGGGAGCAAGACATCGCGGACCTCAAGGGCAAGCTTCTCGCGTCAGGCCTGTCCATTTCCCAACGGGTCTCGACCGCATGGGCGTCGGCGGCAACGTTCCGCGGCACCGACAAGCGCGGTGGGGCGAACGGGGCGCGCATTCGCCTCGCGCCACAGAAGGACTGGGAAGTCAACCAGCCCGCTGAACTGGGGAAGGTGCTGAAGACCCTCGAGCAAATCCAGAATGATTTCAACAGCTCGCAGTCCGACGGCAAGCAGGTCTCGCTCGCGGACGTGATCGTTTTGGGTGGGTGCGCGGCCGTCGAGGAAGCGGCGAAGCAGGCTGGGCTCGATGTGCAGGTTCCCTTCTCGCCGGGTCGCACCGACGCGTTGCAGGAGCAAACCGACATCGACTCCTTTGCCGTGCTCGAACCGACTGCGGACGGGTTCCGCAACTACCTCCAAACCGATCACAAGCGATCGGCGGAGGAACTGCTGGTGGATCGTGCGCAGATGCTGACGCTGACCGCTCCGGAGATGACCGTGCTCGTCGGCGGCCTGCGCGTCTTGAACGCAAATGTCGGACAGTCCGAACTGGGCGTTTTCACCAAGCGACCCGGAACGTTGACCAACGATTTTTTCGTGAACCTGCTTGGCTTGAACACGGAGTGGAAGAAGTCCTCCAGGTGCGAGCACTTTTTCGAGGGACGCGATTCCGGCACGGGCGAAATCAAGTGGACCGGCACCGCCGTCGACCTCGTCTTTGGTTCGAACTCCCAACTCCGGGCCATAGCGGAAGTCTATGCCTGCGACGACTCGCAGCCGGCGTTTGTGCGAGACTTCGTGGCCTCGTGGGACAAGGTGATGAATCTCGATCGCTTCGACCTTGATCCAGGTCTGCGGAATGGATCATAGGGTTTTTGCACTCCCACGTCCTGTAGCCGTTGCCATAACCGCTTGGCCAAGCGCTTGGCTGGCAATAAAAATGGCGGCTCGAGAGAGACGTTTATCCTGTTTCTGAACCGGCAGTATTGGCCGGAGGGGGCGGCCTGCCGGTCACGCGCAATACCGGCAATCGGGGTTGGTATTGCCGAAGAGCTTCGTCTCGCCTACCTCATGGAGTGGCGCCAGATTGCGCGATCCATAGCCATTTGTAAACCAGCGCGCCCAGCACGCCGCCGATGCAGGGGCCCACAACGGGGATCCACGCGTAGCTCCAGTCCGAGCCGCCCTTGCCGGCAATGGGCAGCAGCGCATGCGCGATGCGCGGGCCGAGGTCGCGCGCGGGGTTGATGGCATATCCCGTGGGCCCGCCCAGCGACAGGCCGATGGCAAAAACCAGCAGGCCAACGAGCAATGGCTTGAGGCCAAGTGCCCATTCCTTTTGCATTTCCTTTTGTTCAGCGGTCATGACCTCGGGCGAAAGGATGGCGAGCACGCCGAGCACGAGGGCAAAGGTGCCGATGATTTCGCAGAGCAGGTTGGCGAACGGCTTGCGAATGGCCGGTGCGGTGGAGAAGACCCCGAGCTTGGCGGCGGGATCCTCGGTGGCTTTCCAATGGGGCAGGTAGGCGAGCCACACAGTGGCTGCGCCGAGGATGGCGCCGAGCATTTGCGCCGCCACATATTTGGGCACGTCGTTCCATGGCAATTTGCCGATGCTCGCCAGGCCAAGGGTCACTGCGGGATTAATGTGCGCGCCGCTCACGTTCACCACGGCGTACACCGCCATGGCCACGGCGAGGCCCCAGCCGGCGGTGATGACGATCCAGCCGGAGTCGTGCCCGGCGGTTTTTTTCAGGCTGACATTGGCGCATACGCCGCC
>DQOE01000016.1 GCA_015658765.1 Verrucomicrobiota bacterium
GCCGCGTCGCCGTCGTGCTGGAGCGGGTCGAGGCCGCGGGCGACTTCCCAGCCGTCCGGCAACAGATCGCCGTCGGTGTCGCGCTTGTCCGGATTTGTGCCGAGTTCCATTTCGCGGGCGGTGAGCAGCCCGTCGTTATCGGGATCGGTGTCGATGGCCAGACGCACTTTCAGGCCCTCGAGCTGGTAAATATCAAGCTGGAAAACGAGGTCTTTCCGGGACGTCAAGCCGTTGCCGAGGTGGGTCGTGTCGAGTTGCCGGAATTGGTTGCCGTAAACGCCCTTGGTGCCGACGACCGCGCCGATCGTGATTTCGTCGCCCGGTTGCAGGCCGCCCAGCGCGGTGTACGGGATGGCGACCTCGATGAAGCCGGCATCGACTTCCTGCGGTTGGCTGAACAGTTGCGGCGAACGGTTGAACTGCTGGAAACGCGCGTCTGCCACGTCGGTGAACGTCCGGTCGAGCTGAAACACGCCTTGGCCAAGTGGGAAGGGCACGAAGGTGAAATCCTCCGGGTTTTCCCCGGTGCTAACCCTGATGGTGAAGCCGGGCCGGCCGAAGTGCCTGGCCTGTTTGTCGGCGCGCTCGTCGCCGAGGATCGCCGCCACGCTTGGCTTGAAGTTGGTGAAGGTGAGGTTTTGCAGATAGTCGAGCCCGTCAGCGCCTTCGCCGTTGAAGCCAACCTTGCCGTCGCCAAGCCCGGCGAGGTCGGCAACGCCACTCTGCCGGGGCGAGTCGATGAACAGGAAGATGTTTTGGCTGGAGCGGATCATCGCCTGCTCGAAGCCGACGTAAAGGTGGGTGCGGTCGTTGTTGACGCGCACTTGGCCAAGGTTGGCGCTCGCGCCGCTAACGGCGGGGATCGGCTCGCCGATCAGGTCGAATGTCTGCCCGTTGAGGTTGCCAAGCGTGTCGTCGGCCAAGCGCGTCTCGATAAGCGGCGTGTGCCATGCCGCCGACCACGACTCGCGCTCCGGCATTTTGCGATTCACGACGAACCAGTCGAACACCGCGCCGTCCGGGTCGAGCGCCTCGAGCCGGAGCTGCTCGCCATCGATTGAGATGCGCGCGGCGTTGTTGCGCGGCCAATACTGCGACGAGCCGGGGAAGAGGCGGTAAAAGGCATACGGGCTGGCGCCGCCCGCGCCGCTGACGACCGAGATGCAGCCGGCGACCGGGTTGTGTTTCTCGAACGCATGCGAGTGGCCGGCCATCATGAGGTCGACGCCGTACTTCGCGACGATCGGATGAATCGCGTTCCCGAAATCGAACGTGTCCGGCACGCTGTTGCCGTCGTAGCTGCTCCAGCCGTGCGAGCTCGAGGAGGCCACGGGGAAGTGCATCAGCAGGAGTTTCCACGGCTTGGAGGTGGTGGCCAAGTCGTTGGTGAGCCAGTGGAGCTGGTTCGTGTCCCTCGTGATGATGTGGTGGGAGAACCACGGGTTGTAGAGTACCGAGACGTGCGCGTCGCCGACGTCGAACGAGTAAAAATGTTCCGTGCCGGAAAACGGGTAGTCCACCGCCGGGTTTTTCAAGCCAAGCGAGGGGAGGTTGTTCGTCGGCAAATGGAAGGCGTTGAGGTAGGCCGTGTCGCCGTCGTAAAGGTCGTGGTTGCCGATGGCGGTGAAGTACGGGGTCGATTTCATGTGCTCCTTGTACACGCTGAAGTGCCGGAAGTCTTCATACTTCGGCGTGAAGCTCGGGTACACGATGTCGCCGGCGAACATGACGGCGTCCGGCTGTTCGTTGCGCAGCAGCGTGGCGAACTTGTGCTGGATCAGGTTTCCCCGGCCGGTGTCGCCCAGCAGCAACAGCTTGACCGGACCGCTCGGCTTGAGGGTGTTAAACACGGCGGGCCGCGAGTGGCGCGGTATGTCGTTGGCCACGCCGCCGACGCGGTAATGGTACACGGTGCCCGGCTCGAGGCCGGTGAGTTGCAGGACGTGGTTGGTCACCGATGTTTCGCTCGCAACCCGTTGGCCAAGCGCAGGCGTGGGGCCGTACTCGACCACCGAGGTGGTGGGGTGGAGCGTGCGCCACGCGATCTTCGTGCCGGTGGAAGTGGTGGCTGAGATGAACGGCCCGCGCACGACGTTGGCCAGCAACTCGACGTGAAAGGCGAACCAACCGCTCATGACCGTGGAGTTGTGGGCCTGGACGGTGAGGATGTTTTCCCCCGACTCGAGGAGCAGCTTGTACGGTGCGAGGTCGATCAGTTCCGGGTTGCCGCGCGAGTGGACGGCGGCGGGGGCGTCGAACGGCACTGGCTGATCCGGCTCGCCGGCCAAGCCGCGCCGCGCCACCTCGGTGCCGTTGAGGTAGGCGACGAAGCCGTCGTCGTAATCGACCCGCATCACCAGCGACTGTACCCATTCGGTGTCGTCGAGGGTGAACTTTTTGCGGAGGAACAGCGACGGGTAAACCCGGGACATGCCCCAAAGCGGAGTGGGGGCGTTGTAGCTGCCGAAGCCGATGCTGAAGCCGGAGCGGCCCTCTTTCCAGTGGGCGTCGTCGAAAGCCAGTTCCCGCCAGGCAGTGGGAGGGTCGGAGGCCTCAGCTTTGCCCTCGAGGTACTTCCAGTTGGAATAATTGGGGACAAGGCTCTCGCCCCTGGCCGAGACAGCCAAGAGGAGCAACCCGCACAGTGTCAATCGCTTGAATGGCACGGGGCGGAGTGTAGGACCCGCTTTGCCGGGGTCAATATTGCGTTTTGGCCAAACGCCGGGCATAACCGCGCTCCGCTTGGCCAAGTGCGGCGGGCGGATCGGTCTCCGAATCGTAAAAAACACGATTAAAGTGCTTTACAACGCGGTTTTTGCTGGTAAATTGCGCCGCCTTTTCGAGGAGAGAAGAGAGGCAAAGAGACTGAAAGGAATGGAAGAGAAGGCCAACACAATCGAAGGATATCGCCTTCATGAGACGGACACCGGTTCTGCGGATGTCCAGGTTGCGCTGTTGACGCAGCGGATCAACCACCTGACCGAGCACCTGAAGAGCAACAAGAAGGATCACGCCTCACGGCGCGGCCTGCTCATGATGGTGGGTCGCCGTCGTCGCCTGTTGGACTATGTCCACCGCCACGACGCGAACCGTTATCGATCACTGACCCAGCGCCTCAAGCTGAGGCACTAGAGTCGCACGGGTCAATCCGACCCTTCTTTTCAAAGAGATTTTTGGCAACGCCATGCCGGTGGGAAATATCCATCCGGCGGATTGGAAATCGCGGCCCGATCCCCTGTTGCCCGAGACTGAGCCGCGTGAATCGTCGCGTTTGTTGGTTCTGAGCATTTCATTCAGCCACCTGGCCATCGGGAGTTTGAGTGAAGTTCTCCGTGCCGGCGGGCGTGACAATAAGGAAAGATAAACATGTCACATAAAGTAACCGCCAACGTTGGCGGCGCAGAGATTCATATTGAATCCGGCAAAATAGCCAAACAAGCGGACGGCTCAGTAACCGTCCAACTCGGAGACACCATCGTCCTGGTCGCAGCCTGCGGTTCATCCAAGCCCCGTCCGGGTCTGGACTTTTTCCCGCTCACGGTCGATTACCGTGAAAAGGCCGCCGCAGCCGGTCGTTTTCCCGGCGGGTTCTTCAAGCGCGAAGGCCGCCCCTCCGAGAAGGAAATCCTCACCTGCCGCGTCACGGATCGCCCGATCCGGCCGCTATTCCCCAAGGGGTATTTCAACGAGGTGCAGGTCCAGACCCTGCTGCTCAGCGCGGACGGGGAGAACGACTCGGACATCCTGTCGATGAACGGAGCCTCGGCGGCGTTGATGATCAGCGACCTGCCGTTTGCCGGGCCGATCGGTGCGGTTCGCGTCGGCCGCATCGATGGCGCGTTCGTCGCCAACCCGACCCACGAGCAGATGGAGTCGAGCGACCTCGACCTGATTTACGTCGGCAACGAGTCGAACATGGTCATGTTCGAGGGCGCAGCCGATGAAATCGCGGAAGCCGATTTTCTCGAGGCGCTGAAGTTCGGCCAGGAGTCGGTCGCGCCGCTCGTCGCGGCACAGAAGGAGCTTTGCGCCGCAGTTGGCAAGGCCAAGCGCGAGTTCATCCCGCGAGTGGTCGCGCCGGACGTTCAGGCGGAGGCGGAGTCGATCATTTCGGATCGCATCACCGACGCGCTGCTCATTCAGGCCAAGCTCGAGCGCGAGGCCGCGTGCAACGCTCTCAAGGATGAGATGGCGGAGAAGCTCACCGAGAAATTCGGCGAGGAAGCCATCACCGGCTTCATGGTCGGCGAGGCGTTTTACAGCATCCAAAAGGCCGCTGTGCGAAAGCTCGTGCTAGACGACGGTAAGCGGCTCGATGGCCGCGGCTTCGACGACATGCGCCTACTCACCAGCGAGGCAGGCATGATCCCCCGCACACACGGCTCCGGCCTGTTCTCCCGGGGCGAAACCCAGGGCCTGGCGCTCGTCACGCTCGGCACGACCGATGACACGCAGTCGTACGACGCCTACACCGGCGGCCCGAGCGAAAAGCGGTTCATGCTGCACTACAACTTCCCGCATTTCTCCGTCGGCGAAACCGGTCGCATCATGGGCCCGGGCCGCCGCGAGATTGGTCACGGCGCACTGGCCGAGCGATCCATCGCCCCGGTCATCCCGAACATCGAGGACTTCCCGTACGCGGTGCGCATCACGGCCGAGATCATGGAGTCCAACGGCTCCACGTCGATGGCCGCCGTCTGCAGCGGCACGCTGGCGCTGCTCGACGCGGGTGTCCCGCTGAAGCGCTCCGTGGCCGGCATCAGCATCGGCCTCTGCACGCGCACCAACGACAACAAGGAGATCGAGGATTACAAGCTGCTCACCGACATCATCGGGTGGGAGGACTCGTTCTGCGACATGGACTGCAAAATCGCTGGAACCGACCAGGGTATCACCGGATTCCAACTCGACCTCAAGTTGCACGGCATCCCTCAGTCGATCATGGAGGAGGCCATCGCCAAGGCCAAGACGGCCCGCACCGAGATCCTCGCCAACATGGCCGGCTGTTTGGCCAAGGAGCGTGAAGAGATGAGCCCGTACGCGCCGCGCATCGTCACCATCCAGATCGACCCGTCGA
>DQOE01000007.1 GCA_015658765.1 Verrucomicrobiota bacterium
CCAGCGGCCGTGCAGCACGTTGTTGAACGCCTGCAGCCAATACTGCTGGCTGCCGGGAGTGACGCTCGTCCAGCCGCCGCCGGCGCGCACGACCTCGGGGAACTCGGCAAGTACGGCGCTGTATTTGTCGAGGATACCGGCCGACTGCATCATGTGGACGTTCGGGCCGATCGCGCCGCCCGGCATCGGGAAGCCGACCACGCGGGCGTCGGCCGAGGTGGTGACCGGGTTAAACTCGTACTCGCTCAAGCCCTCGTTCAGCAGCGACTCGATTTCGTCCATCTTCGTGTGGTCGATGTCGAGGCTGTAGCCGGTGCCCTTGAGCGCGTGGGCCATCGAGCGGACGTCCGGCTGCGACGTGCCGGAAGCCAGCGGCCGCACGGCTAGGTCGATTCCATCGACACCCCCGTCGATGCCGGCCATGTAACAGGCGACGGCCGTGGAGGCGGTGTCGTGCGTGTGCTGGATGAGCGGAATCTCCGGCGGCAAAATGGCCTTGATGCCCTTGGCCGTCTCGTAACAGGTGCGCGGGTCGGTCGTGCCGGAGGCGTCCTTGAGGCAGACCGAGTCGAAGCGGATGTTGCGCTTGAGCAGTTCGCGGACGATGTTGATGTAAAATTCCGGCGTGTGCGCCTGGTCGGACTGGAACGGCAGTCCCATCAGCGCGACGCAAACCTGGTGATGCATCCCGGAATCGACGATCGGTTGGCCGGTCTTGACCAGGTTGCCGACGTCGTTCATGAAGTCGAAATTACGGTCGATCGTCGTGCCGTGCTTCTTCATCAGCTTGGCCTGCAGCGCGAGGGCGGAGGTGCGCTGCGTGGTCAGCGTGACGCCAGAGACTGAGCGGGTGAGGATTTGCAGGATGGCGTCCGGCCCAACCGTTTTGCGGATGCTGGACATGCATTCAAACGGGTCTTCGCCGACGTAAAAAAACGGCGCCTGAAACCGTGCGCCGCCGCCAAACTCAAAATGACGGATGCCGGCGGCTGCGGAGGCCTCGATCGCGGGCAGGATGTCACCGAGGCGTGTCTTGCCGCCGAACACGCTTTGGAGCCCGTCGCGGAACGGGGTGAACATCACCCGGATTTCTTTTTTTGACTCAGAGAATATCATTGAAAATTAAGTGCGCTTAAGCGCTCAAGGTTTGATTTCGCGGATTTCGGCGACTCGGCAATCGGGAAACGCTTTGGCCGCCGCTTGGCGGATCGCCTCCTCGGCGCCGGGGTCCGGCAGGTCGGCGGCGTTCACCGGAAACAACCAGCAGATGCCGGAGATCGTCCCGGCGAGCAGCGACAAAATCGCCAGCACGGCGGCGAAGGCGACGCCGCAGATTCGCACCAAATCCATGTTCGAAGGTTCCATCGTTGAAGGGTTGCCGGTGGTTTGCCCGGAGGGGCGGGCAATGTAGCGCAACGGGGTTGGGGATTTAAGCCAAAACTTGGCCGGGTCGGCTTTTCCCGCCGGGCAAGGCGCTATTCGCCGCGCAGGAGGGTGTCCTGTCGGGCGAGGGCATCCACCGGTTCGGGGTAATCGAGCGTGTAATGGAGGCCTCGACTCTCCCGCCGCTCGAGCGCCGAGCGCACGATCAATTCGGCCACGGTGGCGAGGTTTCGCAACTCGAGCAGGTCACTCGTCACGGTGAAGTCCCAGTAATACGCCTGGATTTCCTCCTGCAGATTCCGCACGCGGGCCAGCGCGCGTTTCAGCCGCTTGTCGGTGCGGACGACGCCGACGTAGTCCCACATGAGCCGCCGAAGCTCGTCCCAGTTGTGCGAGACGACGACCATCTCGTCCGGGTCGGTGGCGCTGCCGGAGTGCCACTTGGGCAGTTCAGCGGCGACCGGTTCCGGCGGATGCTCGAGCACGTGCCCGGCGGCGCGGCGCGCGTAAACGAGCGCCTCGAGCAGCGAGTTGCTGGCGAGCCGGTTCGCGCCGTGCAACCCGGTGCAGGCGACCTCGCCGATGGCGTACAGGCCGGCGAGATCCGTTTCGCCGTGTCGGCCAACCCGCACGCCGCCGCACTGGTAATGCGCCGCCGGCACGACCGGGATCGGCTCCTTGGTGATGTCCACCCCGTAGCTCAGGCAGGTTTTGTAAATGTTCGGGAAACGGTCCATCAGGAATCGAGCTGGCTTGTGCGTGATGTCTAGCAGCGCGTGGTTGTCGCCGCTGCGTTTCATCTCGCGATCGATCGCCCGGGCCACGACGTCGCGCGGCGCGAGTGACTTGAGCGGATGCACGCCCTCCATGAACCGTTCCCCGCGCAGGTTCGCCAGCACGCCGCCCTCGCCCCGCACCGCCTCGCTGATGAGGAACGACTTGGCCTCGGGATGGTAGAGGCAGGTCGGGTGAAACTGGATGAACTCCATGTTGGCGATGGTCGCCCGGGCGCGGTACGCCATTGCGACGCCGTCGCCTGTGGCGATGTCGGGGTTCGACGTGTAGAGATAAACCTTCCCGCAACCGCCTGTGGCCAGCGTGATCCTCGGCGCGGAGAACGTCTCGACCTCGCCCGTTTGGTTGTCCAGCACGTACACGCCGACGCAGCGGTTGGCCTGCGCCTGGCCAAGCTTGGCCGTCGTGATTAGGTCGATGGCGAGGTGGTTCTCGAGGACGGTGATGTTTTCGTGCGCGGCGATGGCGGCCAGCAGCGCCCGCTCAATCTCGCGGCCGGTGACGTCCTTGGCGTGCAAGATGCGGCGGTTCGAGTGGCCACCCTCCCGGCCAAGGTCGAGCTCGAGGTGGCCGTGACTCTCCCGCTCGGAGAACTTCATGCCGAGCTGGATCAGCTCCTCGATGCGGGCCGGGCCTTCCTCCACAATGCCGCGCACGACCGCCTCGTTGCAAAGCCCGCCACCGGCGTCGAGCGTGTCGCGCACATGACTCTCGAACGAGTCCTCCTCGCTCGTGACGGCGGCGATGCCGCCCTGGGCGTAGTTGGTGTTGGACTCGGCGCGGCTCTTTTTCGTGATGATCGCGACGGAGCCGGCGTGGGCGACCTTGAGCGCAAACGTCAGCCCGGCGATGCCGCTGCCCAGCACCAAAAAATCAAACTGCCTCGCGGAATCTGCCATCCGTTGCGGGAAAGTGTTCGGTCACAACCGGCCGTTGTCAATGAGCCGTGTCGCACCGAAGGACACAGCCAAGGCCAGATGCGTGCCTCGACTCACGCGCTTGGCCGGCTCGAGCGACTTGGAGTCAAAGAACTCGATATAGTCCAGCTTGGCCAAGCTCTGTTCGCCGATGAGCCGCGCCAGCTTGCGGCGCAGCGCGGCAGAGGGCAGGGGGGCGGTTGCCTTTTTCACGGCGGCCCGGGCGGCACGGATGACCTCGCGGAGCACCGTTGCCTGTTTGCGCTCGGCAGGGGAGAGGTGGGCGTTTCGCGAACTCATGGCCAAGCCGTCCCGCTCCCGCACTGTCGGCGCGACCACGATGCTAACGGGGAAGATCAAGTCGTCGGTCATTTGCCGGATGACGGCGGCTTGCTGCCAGTCCTTCGCGCCGAACACAGCCACGTTCGGTTGCACCGAGTTGAACAGCTTGGCCACGACCGTCGTCACGCCGCGGAAGTGCGTTGGCCGCGATGCCCCCTCCATCCGCTTGGCCAAGTGCGACTCGACGACGAACGTGCTGTGCCCGGCGGAGTAGATCGTCTTGTCTCTTGGCGCGAACAGGATGTCCGCGCCGGCTTCGCGGCAAAGCACCGTGTCGCGCTCGAGGGTGCGGGGGTAGCTCTCGAAATCCTCGCCCGGCCCGAACTGGGTTTTGTTGACGAAAATACTGACGACCACCGTGCCCTTGGCCCTGGCGATCTTGCGGGCGCGGCGAATCAGACTCAGGTGCCCCTCGTGCAGGTTGCCCATCGTCGGCACCAGCACAACCAATTTGCACGGATCGCGGTAAATGCCGATTTCGCAGCGAACGCCGTCAGATGTACGATATAGTTTCAAGCTCGATTTAATCAAAAGCAGCAAGTGGCATGATGACAGTTGTCATGCAAAGGCCGTTCCTTTTATAGTCGCCGGCCGTTCGGTGCAACGAAATGGCGTTCCTGAGACATAGTTTGATCCTGCTTTTCCTGCTGGCAATCGCCGCCAGCACGGGGCGAGCGCAGACTGTTTCCGGCAAGCCGGTGCCGAGGGTGCCGGACGCCGCCGGTTGGTTTGGCCTGTTCAACGGCAAGGACTTGAGCGGCTGGATGACGTTCGATCCCGGCGCGTGGAGCGTGGTCGGCAGCGGGGAGTTGAGCGGTCGCGGCCCGCGCAGTTACCTGTTCAGCCCGGGCACCTATCGTAATTTCATCCTGCAGGCCGAGGCCAGGCTCAATGCCAAGGGCGACAGCGGCATCGTCCTGCGCGCGGCGCTCGAGACCGGTGCGCCGAAAGGGTACGAGGTGCAGTTGTGCAACACCGGCGACGACGCCCAAAAAACCGGCAGCCTGTACAATTTCCAAAAAGTCACCGAGAGCGCCATTGCGGACGATCAATGGTCGAAGCAAACTGTCGCCGTCATCGGCAACCGGATTTTGATCCAAGTCAACGGCAAGTTGCTCGTCGATTATCCCGACAAGGAAAGCACCTATACCGAGGGATACATCGCATTCCAGCAACACGACCAGGCCAGCCAGGTGAACTTCAAAAACGTCCGCATCAAGCCGTTGCCCAACGACATCGCGGCGGCACTGACAGGTCTGGAGAAAGTTTTCCCGGCGCTCGCCGAGAAGAAAAAACCGGCCGCTCCCGCCAAGCCGAATTAAGCCAGTTGTTCGTTGGGGGGTGCTTGGGCGACTGCCCGGGCCATGAGCCACAGCAGGTCGGAGAGGCGGTTTAGGTACACGACTGCCTGCGAGTCGGCCAACGCCCCTGTTCTCAACACCGCCACCACGCTTCGCTCGGCGCGGCGGCAGACGGTTCGGGCGAAGTCCAGGTGAGCCGACGGCACCGACTCGCCGGGCAGCGCCCAGCCCTTGAAACTCAGTCCGCCTCCCTCCAGTTCGCCGATCCGTTCGTCCAGCTTGGCTGTGTCGGCGGCGGTTAATTTGTCGAACTGGGCCTTGGCATATTGCCCGGCATCCTCCGGCAATGTGGCCAATTCGCCCATCAGGGCGATCAGTGCCTGCTGGATGGTGGTTAGTTTTTTAGCAAATTC
>DQOE01000417.1 GCA_015658765.1 Verrucomicrobiota bacterium
ATTTGGCCAGGGGCTTGGCATGGCAGGCACACGACGGCACCGTCTTCGACTTGGCCATCGCGCCCGACGGCGAAACGCTGGCCTCCGCCGGCGCCGACAAACTGGTTCGGTTTTGGAGCCTGGCCAAGGGCGAACAAGTGATGCAGATCGAGGCCCACACTTCGCCGGTGCTCTCGCTCGCTTACAAGCCGGATGGCGCGCTGCTGGCCAGCGGCGGCGCGGACAAGGAGCTCAAAATTTGGGACACGAAAACGCGCGAGCAAAAAAACCTCGTGACCGGCCATCCCGGCAACGTCACCGCCATTGCCTGGCCGGAAAAGAAAGCCGAGTTGATCACTGCCAGCGACGACGGCGCATTGCGGCTCTGCAACGAAACCAGCAAAAGCCCTGGCAAAACATGGGCCAAGGCCGCCGGCCTGCTGCACTGCCTCGCCGCAACCACCGACGGCAAACTGCTCTACGGCGGCGCGGACAACGGCCGCGTTTACGCGTGGGATCGCACCGGCAAAATCACCCGCACCCTCGAGCCGCCCAAGCCGTGACCGGGGCAGCGAAACAAAAACATTGCCAAAGCCGGGGGCCGGCCGGAAACTCCGCGTCCCCTTCAGTGCGGGTGTAGTTCAATGGTAGAACGCAAGCTTCCCAAGCTTGACACGAGGGTTCGATTCCCTTCACCCGCTCCACTTTTTTATCCCTTTTAAAGCCAGTAGTTTGCTGATTTACACCTGTTTGTTCTGCTGAAACTGGTTACATAACTGGAAACATCCCCACAAGTTTACGTTGATAAAACAGCCACAGAACAACCGATGCGGTTTTACCAATTGCGGCTTGTCAACTGACCTTCTGAACAAACACGGCGGCAAGACCAGAAAGGAACTGGAAGCTGAAGGGAAATGAAACCAAGGATAAAACTTGCCGAGTCAATTACCCCAAACGGAGCCTGCATGGCTCTCTACGAACACGATGGGGCCTTTTCGATTTCTTTAAATGGCAAAGAATTGATGCATTCAAAGGTTACAGCATCGGAGAGTTTGCTTGGAAGAACAGGCGTCGATCAAATAAATAAAGACATTCCTACCCGGGTTCTCATCGGTGGACTTGGTCTTGGATTCACTTTGAAAAGTGTCTTGGAGTCCGGAAACTCCAAAATGAGAATCGAGTTGGCAGAATTGGTTCCAGAAGTAATAGAATGGAACCGAACTTATCTGAAAGAACTAAACGGTGAGCTGCTTGATGATCCTTGTGTTGACATTAAAGGGATGGACGTGATTGATCTAATTCAAAATGCTGAGCCTCGAACCTATGACGCCATATTGCTCGATGTGGATAATGGCCCCGTTGCAATGGTCGACGCAAATAATGACCAACTTTACTCTAATTCAGGTATCCGCTTAATGTGCAGAGCTCTTAAAAAAGGTGGACGAATCGTGATCTGGTCTGCGGGGCCCGACCTAAAATTTGAAAAACGTTTAGGCGAGTTTTGCTGCAAGTTTCAAAGGGTTGCAGCGAAAGTTTATGATGGAGCAAAACGAGCTCGTCATATGCTTTATACCCTAGACCCAAACTAGTTAGCCCGGGCCCAATTCCCTTCACCCGCTTCATTTTTCCTGATTAAAACTCTTTTTCTCCGCGCTCAAGTATTGTTTGGCGATCAAGTTGCCTAGTTCAATGATGCCACCTGTGTCGATGACGAGTTTCTTTTCCTGCGGCGGGAGATTGAAGGCCTTGATGTGAATGAGGTGCGGATCGGCAGCAGCGATTGTTTCGACGTCTGAAACGACGTCGATTGAGTTGACACCTTTGTCATTGGTGGGGGGTTGCTGGCTAACGTACCACTTGAGCGAGGATTGGCCAAGATCCACTCGACTTTGGTTGATGATCGATTGCAAGCGTTCTGCAGCCTGTTTCCTGTATGGATAAAAGGACATGTCGTTTTCTGCGAGGTGATAGAAAATACCTGCCAATTCCACCACTTGGTCTTTGGATTGCAATTCGCCAATCGTCTCTTTAATGAAATTAATGAATGCTGGATAGATATGGCGCGACTTGGCCAAACTGCCCCCCGGTGTCCAGTCAATGATCTGCGATCCGCTGTGGGTAAACTTCGCTATGGCAATGTTATCTTTGTTCTTGGCTTGGAGGGCTTGGCCAAAGCTGAGTTCCGGACCGAACGTGCTGTAAAAGCCAACAGGGCCAAGCGGCTCCCATGATTTCGATTTTCGGTAGCCGCCACCCAAACTGTATTTGTAGGCGATAGCTGGATTGTCTTTAAGGAGAGATTGATGCTTCTTTGAACTTCCAACTTCTTGAACGAAGGCTCGTTCGCCTTCCATGTTTCGGTGGCCGGCGAGGATGAATAATTTTACCTCGGTGCCTTTTTTATAAGGCCAAGTTTTCAGTGGACGAGCCTGGAGCGAGTGTTTTCCGATCGTTTTCAAATAAGCGTCGGCATAGTTCACGCCGTGTTCCAATTGCCCCAATGTGCCATAGTGGTAGTGCAGGCCAACAGGATTGCCGATCTCAACTCCGATGTGGGCAGTCGGAATGTATTCGGCAAAAGGATCGGTTTTGGTGACTGCCCGTTGCCCCTCGCTGATGGTGTACATGCGGGGGCGAAGATCCATGCCCCAAATTGTTTTGGTGCAGAGTTCGCCGATGTAGAATTTCAGCTTCGGGATGTTGAGATCACGCCGCCATTTTGCGATGAAGTTCTTCAGATTCTTTCCGTAATTGGTCATATAATTTTCCTCGAACATGTCGTTTTCGCCCTGATGCCACATGAACCCTTCAATTCGATACTTGATGCCCTTTTGATCCAGTTCAGCCAGCGAGGATTTAACCAGATTAAGTGTCAACGGATACATCTTGAAGCCGGTCGGATCGTCCGGATTCCAATCACCCCCCAAGTGGGTGCCGCCGGCCGCGCACTTAATGATCGCGATTGGATGTTTGATGTTTTTGGAAGTCTTTCGGGCAAAACTTAGCTCTGGACCGACGTTGTTATTGACCGGTTGAAGATCCACCCAACCGTTGCTGTTGGTTTTATTTTCGCGACCGATGGAGTAAGAAAAACGGACATTTTCCTGAGAGCTTTCCAATCCGGCAAATGGCGGGTAACGCTTGATGTCCTGAACTCTTGAATCGGAGCCCACCATGTTGGATTGCCCGGCAAAAATAAAAACGCGAACCGTTCGGTCATCGGAGAGTTCTTGCGCGAACAAAGAGCAGCCCAATGCCAGTGAGAATAAGAGCGTTAAGGCGGAAAAGAGCCTGTGAGTCATGTTGAAATCAATCGCCAGTTTAGGTTTACAAGACACAGCATCAAGTTGCCGCCTTCCCTTGGCCAAGCACTCGGTTTGGGATCAGCCGTAGAGGCTCTCGATCGGCTGGCCGAGGCCATCGCGGGTGACGTAGAAGGGACGTTTCTCCACCTCGTAGGCCAGTTTGGGAGAGATCCCCATGGCCTTGTAGAGCGTGGCGTGCAGATCCTCGATGACGACCGGGTCCCTGACGGTCGAGCAGGGGCGCTCGTCGGCTGTCGCGCCGTGGAGGTGGCCTTTTTTGATGCCGCCACCGAACAGCAGCACCGAGCCGGCGTCGGTGAAATGCCGGTGCATGCCGTAGTGAACCAGCTCGTTGATGGTGTCCGGCACCTTGACCTGGTCCCGCACCTTGTTGCCCGGCTTGCCCTCGACGAGCATGTCCCGGCTGAACTCGCTGGCGAGCACGATCAACGTGCGGTCGAGCAGGCCGCGCTCCTCGAGGTCGAGCACGAGCTGCGCGATCGGGGCATCGATCAGGCGCTTCAAGTCGGTGAGTCGCGTGTGGCCGTTCTCGTGCGTGTCCCAGTTCAGGAACGGCACGTACTCGGTGGTCAACTCGATGAAGCGTGCACCGGCCTCGACTAGGCGACGGGCCAGCAGGCAGCCGCGGCCGAACTGGCCGGTGTTGTACGTGTCGAGCACCTCCTTTTTTTCGAGCGACAAATCAAACGCCGTGGCCGCAGGAGAGGTCAGCAGGCGGTGCGCGTTGTGGAGCGAGCGTAGGAGCGATTCTTTTTGATAGTCACTGCCGGTGAGGCCAACGGGGCTTTGGTCCACCAGTTTTTTGTAGGCCTTGTAGCGGTTGGCAAAGCGCGACCTGCTCATGCCGGACGGCGGGCGAACGGTATTCAACGCCTCATCCGCGTTGGCGATGTGAAACGGCCCATACTCGCTGCCGAGGAAGCCGGCCGAGTGGAACGCTTTCAACTCCTCGCCCTCGCCGACGTCGAGCCGCTGGCCGATGTCGATGAACGCCGGCATCGCCGGGTCGCGCGGGCCAAGCGTGCGGGCGATCACCGCGCCGATGTGCGGGGCGGCGACGGTCTGCGGCGGCGCGTAGCCGGTGTGCCATTGGTACTGGTGGCGCGAGTGCAGGATGAACCCGAGGTCGCCGGCCTTGTAGGTGCGGATTAGGGTGCCGCGATCCATCACCGAGCCAATTTTCTCGAGCCCCTTGGTCAGCTTGATGTGATCCACCGCAGAGTCGATCGCCGGGAAGGTGCTGAGCACTTGGCCGGGCGAGAGGCCTTTCTCGAACGGCGTGTAGCGCTTGGGGTCAAACGTCTCGGTGTGGGCCATGCCGCCGCCCATCCAGAGGACGATCATGGCGTCGGCGGTGGGCTCGATTCTCTCCCCGGCCGGCTTGGCCAAGAGCTGGCGAGGGGCACCGGCGGCCAGGGCGCCAAGCGTTGCGGCGCTGGCGGTCTTGAGAAAGTTACGGCGATTCCAGTTGCCCTGCTGAGTCACGCGGGAAAGGTTGCCCAAGCGCGGCGGCTTGGCAAGTTTCGGCTGCATCGAAGTTTTTTCACTTAAGCGGAAGCGTCGTGGAGTGCCGCAATTCAAAAGCTGGCGCAGCAGTTGGTTCTCCCCCATTGCCAAGGCTAAGCTCTTGACCAAGCGCGGCTCAGGCTTTTTCCTGAATGAGTTCTCGGCGGCCACCGCCGAGAAGTTCCTCGACGAAATTGGTGGTGTAGACGCCCCGGCAAAATTCCGGGTCATGCAGGACGGCTTTCTCGAACGGGATGGTCGTCTTGATGCCGGTGATGATGTACTCGTCGAGGGCTCGGTTCATCTTGTTCATGGCGTCGCGCCGGTTGGTGCCGTGGGTGATGAGCTTGGCGATCATCGAGTCGTAGTGGCTCGGGATGGTGTAGCCTGCGTAGGCGTGGCTGTCGAGTCGGACGCCGCGTCCTCCGGGCGCGTAGTACATCTCGATCTTGCCGGGGCTCGGGCGGAATTCATTCCACGGATCCTCGGCGTTGATGCGGCACTCGATGGCATGGCCGTTGAACTTGATGTCGCTCTGCGAGAGCTTCAACGGCTCGCCCATGGCGACGAGAATCTGCTGCTTGACGAGGTCGACGCCGGTGACCTCCTCGGTGATGGGGTGCTCGACCTGGATGCGCTTGTTGACCTCGAGGAAGTAGAAGTTGCCCTTGTCGTCGACGATGAACTCGACGGTGCCGGCGTTGGTGTACTGTGCTGTCTGCGCAATCTTGATTGCCGCCTTGCCCATTTGAGCGCGCAATTTCTTGTACTTGCCCTCGAGAAATGGGGAGGGCGTTTCCTCGATGAGCTTCTGGTTTCGGCGCTGGATGGAGCAGTCGCGCTCCCCGAGGTGGATGATGTTGCCCTTGCTGTCGCCGAGAATCTGGAACTCGATGTGGCGCGGGTTCTCGATGAGTTTCTCGATGTAAACCCCGCTGTTGGCAAAGGACTTTTCAGCCTCGCTGCGGGCGGTGTGGTAGCCCTTGACCAGCGAGATGTCGTTGTGGGCGGTGCGCATTCCGCGTCCGCCGCCGCCGGCCACGGCCTTGATCATCACCGGGTAGCCGATTTCCTTGGCGGTCTTGAGCGCCTCCTGCTCGGTCTCGACGACGTCCTTCGATCCGGGAGGGATCGGCACGCCGGCCTTGCGGGCCAACTCGCGGCTCAGGGCCTTGTCCTCCAGCGCATTCATCGCGTCGGACTTCGGGCCAATGAAGCGGATGTTGCAGTTCTCGCAGACCTCGGCGAAGTGGGCGTTCTCGGAGAGGAACCCGTAGCCGGGGTGGATGGCATCGACGTCCGAAATCTCGGCGGCGCCGATGATGCGGTCGATCCGCAGGTAACTCTCAGCGCTGGGCGCGCCGCCGATGCAGATGGCTTCGTCCGCCATCTGGGCGTGCATGGAGTTCGAGTCCGCCTCCGAGTACACCGCCACGGTGCGGATGTTCAACTCCTTGCAGGCGCGGATGACCCGGACGGCGATCTCCCCGCGATTGGCTACCAGTAATTTTTCAAACATTCAGTGGATCCTGGCTAACGATCGTGCTGCGTCGCTCCATCACGCGGGACGCACCCGGAACAGCGGCTGGCCGAACTCCACCGGGCGGCTGTCCTCGACGAGGATTTCCGTGACCACGCCGCTCATCTCGGCCTTGATCTCGTTCATCACCTTCATCGCCTCGACGATGCAAACCACCGTGTCGGCCGTGACCGTGTCGCCGACCTCCACGTACGACTCGGACTCGGGCGACGGCTTGCGGTAGAACGTGCCGATCATCGGCGACTTGATCTCGGGATCGGTCGCCGGCTCGGGCGCGGACGCCGACACTGCGACAGGCGCCTCGGCCGGCACGGGCGCAACTGGCGGCAGGTAGTGCTGCACCTGCACCTCCTCTGATTTGCCCTCCCCGGAGGCGCGGCGCAGCTTGATCTTGAATCCCTCCTTCTCCATTTCGAACTCGGAGAGGGAGTTTTTCTTCATCAAGTCGACGATGCTTTTGATGTCTTTAAAGTCCACGGTGGATGAGAATGTTACGGCGCTGCGCCTGGGTTCGGGTTGTTGTTCACTCCTCAATATCGGGAATTGCGGCCGCCGCGCCTCATGCGCAACAACCGTCAACGCCGCCGAGGCTAGTCACCGGCCCCAAGGCGGTCAAGGTCGATTCCCCCTTGGCCAAGCGCGTTTCCGGCGTGACGCCGCAGCGTGGCCGGTGTTAATTCCCCGGAGGTGACACCAGGAGAAACCAGCCAACTGCTGCAGCGCTACAAGGCCGGCGAGATCGACGAGGCCGAAGTGCTGCGCGTGCTGTGCGCCGCGCCGATCGATGACCTTGGCTTCGCGCAGGTCGATGCCCACCGGTCGCTACGGCAGGGATTCCCCGAGATTATTTTCGGCTCCGGAAAAACCCCGAGCCAAGTCGCCGCCATCGCGGCCAAGGTGATGGAGCGTGAGGAGCGCGTGCTGATCACCCGCGCCAACGCCGACCACGCCGCCGCCGTGCGCGGGCAGTTCCCCGATGCCGTGTACCACGAGTCGGCGCGGTGCATCGCGGTCGAGGCCAGACGCTTGGCCAAGCGCCCCGGCACCATCGCCGTGCTGTGCGCCGGGACGAGTGATTTGCCGGTCGCCGACGAGGCGGCGCTCACGGCGGATTTCATGGGCAACGAGGTCGTGCGCGTGAACGACGTCGGCGTGGCCGGGCTGCACCGGCTGCTCGCGAGCATGCCCACCGTGCGCGAGGCCAGCGTCGTCATCGCCGTCGCCGGCATGGAGGGTGCGCTGCCCAGCGTGGTCGCCGGTTTGGTGCGTCGGCCGGTGATCGCCGTGCCGACGAGCGTGGGCTACGGGGCGAGTTTTGGCGGCGTGGCGGCGCTGCTGGGCATGCTCAACAGTTGCGGCAGCGGCGTGACCGTGGTGAACATCGACAACGGCTTCGGCGCCGGCTTCGCCGCCAACCAAATCAACGCCCTCGCCAGCGACTGAGCCGTCTTTGCCCCTTTTGCCTTTGATTGGCCGATTATTTTTTGGGCTTTGACTTGGTTTTGGTTTTTCTCCATTTTGCGCGCCGCACGACTTGGCCGCGCTTGGCCAAGCGCCGTTTGAAACCGCAGCAACCAACAAAACAACTTGGGAAAATCACTTGTCATAGCAGAGAAACCGTCGGTCGCGACCGATATCGCCCGTGTGCTCAAGGCGGCGCGCGACAAGTCGAAGGACTTTTTCGAGAACGACGACTACGTGATTTCCTCGGCCGTGGGCCATTTGCTGACGATTATCGTGCCGCCCGATCAGGACATCAAGCGCGGCAAATGGACCTTCGACAAGCTGCCGCACATCCCCACGCATTTTGACCTCGAGCCGATCGCCAAGAGCGAGGCGCGGCTGCGGGTGTTGCTGCGCCTGATCAAGCGCGACGACATCGACTGCCTCGTGAATGCCTGCGACGCCGGGCGCGAGGGGGAGCTGATTTTTCGCTACATCATCCAGTACGCGACAGCGAAGCACCCGAGGAAAACGGCGGGCAAGGCCGTCTCGCGGCTTTGGCTGCAGTCGATGACGCCGGACGCGATCCGCACCGGCTTCGCCAATCTGCGCAACGACGACGACATGAAGCCGCTGGCCAACGCCGCCAGTTGCCGGAGCGAGGCCGACTGGCTCGTGGGCATCAACGGCACGCGGGCGATGACGGCGTTCAACTCGAAGAGCGGCGGCTTTTATTTGACGCCGGTCGGCCGGGTGCAGACGCCGACGCTGGCCGTGGTGGTCGAGCGGGAGAAGGAGATCCGCGCGTTCGAGCCGAAAGATTACTGGGAGGTGGACGCCACGTTCCGCGCCGCCGCCGGCGAGTACACCGGCCGGTGGCTCGACGACGGTTTCAAGAAAGATCCCGGCGACGCCCACAAGCGGGCGGAGCGTATTTGGGAACAGGCCAAAGCAGATGGCATCCGGGCCAAGTGCGACGGCCAGGCGGGCGAAGTAAGCGAGCAGAGCAAGCCGACCAAGCAGGCGGCGGCGGCATTGTTCGACCTCACCACGCTGCAGCGGGAGGCCAACGCGAAGTTTGGTTTCTCGGCGCGCAACACGCTGGGCATCGCGCAGGCGCTGTACGAGCGGCACAAGGTGCTGACCTATCCGCGAACCGACTCGCGCTGTCTGCCGGAGGACTACACCGGCACGGTGAAGCAGACGCTCGAGTCGCTTGGCCAAGCGCGCTACGGCAAGCTCGCCAGCGACGTGCTGAAAAACGACTGGGTGCACGGCGGCAACAAAAAGGTGTTCAACAACGCCAAGATTTCTGATCACTTCGCCATCATCCCCACGCTCAAGCCGGCGCCCGGCACACTCAAGGAGCAGGAACAAAAAATCTACGAGCTCGTGGCCAAGCGGTTCATCGCCGTATTTTATCCGTCAGCGGAATTTCTGGTCACGACCCGCATCACCCGCGTGGAGGGCGAGCCGTTCAAAACCGAAGGCAAAGTACTCGTAAAGCCAGGCTGGCTAACAGTTTACGGGCGCGACCAAGCTCTGGAGGGTGCCGGGCATTTGGTGCCGGTGGCGACCGGCGAGTCGGTGAAAACGAGCGAAGTGAACGTCGAAACCAAGGCGACGCGGCCACCAGCGCGCTACTCGGAAGCCACGCTACTCGGCGCGATGGAGCACGCCGGCAAACGTATCGACGACGAGGAACTGCGCGAGGCCATGAGCGACAAGGGGCTCGGCACCCCGGCGACGCGGGCCTCGATCATCGAGGAATTGATCCGCCACAAATACATGGTGCGCGAACTGCGCGAACTCATCCCGACGGCGCAGGCGTCCTCGCTCATCACCCTGCTCACGGCGCTCAAGGTGGACGCGCTCTCGAAGCCGGAGCTGACCGGCGAATGGGA
>DQOE01000400.1 GCA_015658765.1 Verrucomicrobiota bacterium
GCGGCTGGCTTGGCCCAGATGGTGGTCGCTAGAAAAACCGTGGCGGCGGCTAGTAACAACTTTTTCATGGTATCAACTCCCTACAACGGATCGTAGCATTTTCGGGTGTCGTTGCAATCACATTTGTCGGCCGACTCGCCGTCAGGGCCGAAGGCTTCCTGTGATTTGCTGCACCAAAACACGTCGCTGGCAAACTCCCCTTCCTCACCCGCGGCGTCTTCGTGGAACATCTCCTTGCTGCGAAGGAATTTGCACGGCGGGTTGTGCGGCTTGCGTTCGGTCTCGATTTGAGTCTCGGGATTTTTCATGGCAGTCCTCGGTTAATTGCTGGCTCCGTTGCTGGCGGCCGCGAGGGCGCGCTTCACGGCGGTCTTCACCATCTTCACCTTGTAACCATTGCCGCTGAGAGGCTTGGCGCCTTGAGCGGCGTCGTTGCCTGCGACGATCCACGGCGTGGGCGCCACGTGCCCGAGCACCACCTTGGTGCCGCCGTTGGTCTTGGCAACGCTGGCAGTGACGTATGGCCAATCCAGCCCTTGGCGATGGCGGATTTCGTACGTGGCATTTTCCGCGCCGCTCAACGGCACGCTGATGGCGGTGATGATTTCATTGGGATTCAGCACGGTCTCGCGCTCGTTTTCGCTCTTGGGCGTCTGGAAAAACTTGTCCGCGGCGATTTCGCGTGACGACGTTTTGATGGTCGCGCCGAGGGCAATGAGCGGTGGACCGAGGCTACTGGCGCTGACGAATTTGGCTTTGCCGGCGTTGCCAAAGATGGCGTGGTAACGGTTGTCGCCGGCGGTGACGAGCGATTTGCCGTCCTGTTGCGCGAGCAGGCCGTAGCCGTTGCGGTAATACCAGCAGCGCGGTCGCTGGCAGAGGTCGCCGCCGACGGTGCCGGTGGAGAGCAGTTGCGGGCTGGCGATGTTTTTCACGGCGGTGGCCAGCGAGGGGAAATGCTTCTGCACGCCGGCGTTGCCAGCCAGTTCGCCCATGGTCGTCATGGCGCCGATGGTGAGCGCGCCCTTAGTGGACGAAATGCCCTTGAGGTCCTTGACGGCCTTGAGGCTGACGACGCGCTTGGGGGCGGTGAGGCCCTGCTTGAGGCAGGTGACAAGGTCCGTGCCGCCGGCCAGAACCTCGGTCTCGCCCCATTGCTCGGCGAGTTGCTCGACGGCCTCATCGACCGTGCGGGGGGTGGCGTATTCAAATGATTTCATTTTGTCTTCCTCCGGGTTCAGGCCAGTACGTTGAGGACGCGCTCGGGGGTCAGGGGCAGGTAAGGCACACGCACGCCGATGGCGTTGGCGACGGCGTTGGAGATCGCGGCGGCCGGCGCGATGACCGGCGGTTCGCCGATGCCGATGATACCACGCTTCTCGTATTCCTCGCCGGTCATCATGTGCACCTTGATGGTGCCGACATCCTTGATGCCAGCAATCCGATAGAACTCCATGTCGGCATTGAGCATGCGGCCGGTGGTGGGGTCGTAGAGCGCCTCCTCGAACAGCGCCGAGGTGATGCCCATGATGACTCCGCCAAAGACCTGACTCTCGCAGGTTTTCATGTTCACGATGAGCCCGCAATCCTGCACGGCGGCCATCTCGTTGAGGGTCACCACGCCAGTCTCGGTGTCGACCGACACGTCGGCAATCTGTACGCCGCCGACGCCCGCGTCGATGAGGCCGGCCTTCTGCGCCTCGGTGCGGTTGTTCTGGCCGGTTTTGCTAATGGAGCCGGTGCGCAACATCTTGCAGGCGTCGGCCCAGCTCATGGACTTGGCGGCGTTGCCCATCTCGCGGATGCGGCCTCCCTTGGCCTCGAGCTTGTCGGCGGCGACGCCGAGCTTGGTGGCGGCGTGGCCGAGCAGGTCGTTGAGCGCGTCGGTCGCGGCCATGCGGGTGGAGACGGAGATGCCGCCGGTGGTCGTGCTGCCGCCGGAGCCGCCGGATGCGGGATAGGCGTTATTGCCAATGCGCGTGTCGATGGCCTCCAGAGGCAGGCCGAGCGTCTCAGCGGCGATGATGCTCACCACCGTGCGCGCGCCGGTGCCGAGGTCCTGCGTGCCAATCTCCGCTTTCACGGAGCCGTCGGGATTGATGGTCACGCGGCATTCGGAGCCGTGGCCGAGGCCGCCCCACGTATGCATCGCGATGCCGAGGCCGCGCTTCACCGGGCCGGCGTCGAGCTTCGTGCGCAGGTGCGCCTTTTCGGCATAGCCAATCATCTTCATGGCGATGTCGAGTTCCTCGGCGTAAACGTCAGGCCGCGCGGTGAGGTTGAGATTCTTTTTATAAAACGCCGCGGCGTCCATGCCGATTTTCGCGGCGGCATCCTCCAGCGCGCTGAAGGTCAGCAGGCACGTTTGCGGATGGCTCGGCGCGCGCCAGGCGCGCTGGCCGCCGCGGTTGGTGCGGATGCCCTTCATCGTGGTCTTGCGGTTCTTCGGCTCGAACACATACGGAAAGGCGCGCAATCGATAACCGCCGCCGCCGCCCGTGCCCACCACGCTGCCCTCGAAAGCCGTGATGGCGCCATCGTTCTTCACGCCGAGCTTGATGTGTGTGTAGCCGGAGGGCCGGTTGCCGGCGATGGCCAGCTCAAGGTCGCGGTCGAGCAGCAGTTTCACCGGTCGGCCGGTTTGCTTGGCGAGCAGCGTGCCGATAACGCCCCATTTGTCGTAAGTGAACTTGGAGCCGAAACCGCCGCCCATGTACTGGCAATCCACGTGCATCTTGGCGCGGTCGATGCCCACCGAGTCATTGAGCCGGTCGGCCCAGCGGGAGACATTCTGCGTGGAGGGCCACGCGTACAGCTCGCCGCCACGCACCTCTGTCACCTGCCCATGCGGCTCCATGCAGCAATGGGTGATGACCGGCACGCCGTAATCGCCCTCGATGGTGACGTCCGCCTCCGCAAAGCCGTCAGCCACCTTGCCCACCTCCTGTTCGGAAGCGCGGCCGGTGGCAAACTTGGGGTCGTTGTCGATGACCTGATGCTCGAGCACCTCGTACTTCGCCTCGACGAGCGCCACAGCCTCGGTGGCGATTTCCTCCGACTCGGCCGCCACGCAGGCGATGATTTGTCCGATGTACCGCACCTCCTCGCCGATGAGGTCGGTGTCCTTCCAAACGCCCTTCACGCCCGGCAGCGCCTCGGCCTTCTTTGTGTCAATCGACACCAGCTTCGCGTGCGCGTGCGGCGAGGTCGCCGGCTTGGCCCAGAGCAGGCCCGGCGGGTTCAGGTCGTACGAATACTTCGCGCGCCCGGTCGCCTTCACCGGGCCGTCCTGCCGGGTGATGCTCTTGCCGATGAGCGAGCGGTCCTTTTTTCCTGGCCATGCTGCAGTTGCCATCACGCGCCTCCTTTCAAGGATTTGGCGGCGTCCATCAACGCCTGGTTCATCCCCACGTACGTGCCGCACCGGCAAAGGTTGCCGCCGCAGCCCGCCTGCGCCTCCTCGAGCGTCGCGTCCGGGTTCTTGTCCAACACCGACGTGCAAGCCACCACGAAGCCCGGCGTGCAGAACCCGCACTGCTGCGCGTCATTCTCCACGAACGCCTCCTGCACCGCGTTCATCTGCTCTGGCGAACCGAGCCCCTCGACGGTGGTAATCTTGCGCCCCGCCGCCTCCACCGCGAGCATCGAGCACGAGTACGCCGGCTCGCCATCCACCAGCACCGTGCACGACCCGCACGTCCCGCGGTCGCAAACCTTCTTCGCGCCGGTGAGGTCCAGCCGGTTGCGCAACGCGTCGAGCAGTGTCACGCGCGGCTCCACTTCCAGCTTGCGCCGCCGGCCATTGATGTTGAGCGTGATCGGCGTGTTCTCCGGACCGCGCGGTGTCAATGACACTACCCCGTCCCGATCGATCGTCGAGCAGCCGGTCGCAATGGTTGCTACCGCGCCGCCCGCGCCAACCCCCTTGAGAAACCCACGCCGCGACAGGCCCTTGCCTTGCATATTTGTTTTTTCGTCGGCTGTCATTGAATCAGATTCCGAACCCACGATGGTTTCCCCGAACTGACGTTGTGGCACTCTCATCAAATAGTCGTTGCGCCGCGCCGGGTTGTATCTCGTGTAGGTTGAAAAAAAATGGGGTAATTTCAGCTATGAGTCAATCAGTTTTTCATATTCAAAAATTTCTTAAAAACCATTGTAGCCGGTCCGCTTGGCCAAGCGCTTGGCCAAGCGCAGCCAACCTCTCTCCCCGCCTTCGCCAGGAATGCCCTCCCGTTTTTTTGAGTCAAAATGGGGGGCATTTCCGCCGCTTGACCCCAGTTTTACCCTGTTTAGAATGGCCAGGCAGAATCTCTCGATCGCATGGACCCCAGCGCCCTATACAGGAAGGCTCTTGAGTTGATGGAGAACGGCCGCTCGTTTTCCATGGCGGAAGTGATTTGGTCCTCGGGCTCCACGCCGCAGAAGGCGGGGGCCATGGCACTTTTCGAGGCCAACGGCTCGGTCTGGGGTACCCTGGGCGGCGGCTGCCTTGAGGCCGAGTCGAGGCAGCGCGCGCTCGAGGCGCTCGACTCGGGCCAGGCGCGGGTGTTCGACCTGAAGTTGGACGAAGTGGGCAACTGGGATGACGGGTTGATTTGTGGCGGCCGTGTGCGGGTCATGGTCGATCCGAATGCCCAGGAAAACCGGGACGTTTACCGGCAATTCGTGGCCGCCGGCAAGGAGCGGAAACAGGGGCTACTTGCGGTGATCATTCGCCATCCAGACCTGACGCCGGGCCGGGCTTTTTGGGCGCCTCAACATAAACTGGAGGGGCTGCCGATCGGGATCGAGCCAGACGCCATCCATCAGTTCCTCAAGGCAGGACGCCCCGGAGCCCTGCGAATCGATCGGGAGGAGGACGGCGCTCCCATCGAGGTTTATCTCGAGCCGATGATTTCGCGGCCTCGGCTGATCATTGCGGGCGCGGGCAACATCGGCAGGGCGACCGCCCACCAGGGATTCCTGCTGGAATTCGAGGTCACGGTCATCGACGACCGGCCGCTGTATGCCAACCGCGACAACCTTCCCGACGCGGATCATGTGATCTGCGGCGACATTGCCGGAGAGATGGCCCAACAGGACATCACCGGGGACACCTACATTGTCATCGTGACGCGGGGCCACCGGCGGGACCGGGCCGTTCTTGAGAGTTGCATCCATTCTCCCGCGGCTTACATCGGGATGATCGGCAGCCGGCGAAAAAGCAAACTGATCCGGGACAGCCTTGTGCGGGAGAATGCCGCGACCCAGGCCCAGATCGACCGGGTGGTTTCGCCCATGGGACTGGACATTGGCGCCGAGAGTGTCGAGGAGATCGCCCTGAGCATCGCCTCGCAGTTGGTGGGGGTGCGCCGCATGGGGTCGCTGGATGCCGGGAGCAAGTCCTTTTCATGAAATGATCCATGCCATCATCCTCGCAGCGGGTGAGTCCAGGCGGATGGGGAAACAGAAACTGCTTCTCCCGTACGGCGGAAAAACGGTCATTGAGCATATTGTCACCCAACTTCTCCAATGCGGCGTGGGCGGCATCACGGTGGTGTTGGGCCACGATGCCGGGGAGATTGCCGCCAAACTGACGACCCTCCCCGTTCAACGGGTTGTCAACGACGAGTATGCCGGGGGAATGATCACTTCGGTCCGTAGCGGACTGGAATCCGTGCCACCGGAGGCAAGCGCCGCGATGATTGCCTTGGGGGATCAGCCGGATATCACTCCTGCCGTCGTGAGCCAGCTTATCGAGGGCTTCAGGACGGCCGGAAAAGGGATTGCCGTCCCATTGTTTGAGGGTCGGCGCGGGCATCCCATCCTGGTTTCCACGAACTATCGGGATGCGATCATGACCCACTACGGGGACACCGGGCTGCGCGGTCTGTTGGTCGATCACCGGGAGGATGTAACTGAAATCCCGGTGGACCATGCGGGCATCCTTCAGGACATGGACACCCCCGAGGACTACGCCCGCGAGTTGCGGAAATTGGGGGAATCAACCGAGTGAAACGAATCGCGCCATGACCGGATTAAACCGGACAATCCCCCGCCAGGGATTAATCCGGCCTCTCGTGGAGCTGTTCCACCAAGCCCGGAAGCAGCGAGATGACACGGTCGATCTCCTCCTCGGTGTTGTCCCTGCCCAGGCTGAACCGAATCGCGCTCGAGGCGTGTTCATGCGATTGCCCCATGGCTAGGAGAACGTGGGAGGGATCGAGCGAACCGGCTGTGCAGGCCGATCCTGTCGATACCGCGATACCCTCCTGATCCAGTGCGAACATCATTCGCTCCCCATCCAGGTCATTAAAAGCCATGTTCAAACTGTTGGGGAGACGGTGGGCGGTGGAACCGTTGATCCCAGCATCGGGAACCGTAGCAAGGGCACCCTCCTGCAGGCGATCCCGCAAAACCTCCATCTGTTTGGAGGTACTCTGCAACTCGCCGCTGAGCAGCTCGCAGGCCCGTCCCAAGCCGACAATTCCGGCCACGTTCTCGGTGCCCGCCCGTCTGCCCCGTTCCTGGGCTCCCCCCACCGCCTGTGGCTCGATGCCGGTGCCGCTCCGGACAAACAGCGCCCCGATCCCCTTGGGGCCGTACAACTTGTGGCCGGAAATCGCGGCCAGGTCGAGGGGCAGTTTTCGGACATCCAACGGCAGTTTGCCGGCCGACTGAACCGTGTCGCTGTGAAACGGAATCCCCCGCTCCCGGCACAACGCACCGATTCGCTCGAGCGGCTGAACGACCCCTGTCTCGTTGTTAGCGTGCATGACGGAAACGAGGACGGTTTCATCGCCCAGCAGTGCCTCGACCGCATCGGGATCGACGAGTCCCTCCTGATCGACCCCCGCAACCTGCAGATCCACCCGATTGGCGCGGGCCAAGGACTCGCACACATGGAGGACCGCATGATGCTCCACTGCGGTCGTGACCAGTCGAATTGCCTTCCGGTCCGTGGCCTCGACGATACCCCTGATGGCTAGGTTGTCCGACTCGGTGCCACCGGAGGTGAACAGAATCTCACGAGGCTCGGCGTTGATCAGGGCCGCCACCTGTTCACGCGCTGTTTCCACCGCCCGCCGGCAGTCCCGTCCAAACCGGTGCAGCGACCCGGCGTTGCCGTGATGCTCCCGCAGGAACGGCAGCATTGCCTCCAACACCTCGGGGCGGATCGGTGTGGTGGCGCTGTGATCCAGATAGATTTCCTGCATCCGTGGTTTCTCTCTCTGCATTTCAACACTTGTAATGCCCGTCATGCAAACGGGTCATGGATTGCTGGGTATCCCAAGAACTGTTTTAATATAACTGCCATGCTCACATCCGTCCGGGCCAACCGCAGGCCGGTCACCGGCCACGCAGCCCAACAGGCCCCGGTGGTCAACGTCAACTTTCAAACAAATTCAAGGGCGTAATGCTGTCGCCATGGCCTCGGGCTGTCAATGGTTCATCATTTGTTCAACTGATGTGCCCCTAAAACTCTTTCGTGCTTGTCTCCGTAAGGCTTGTTGCATCATTTTTTGGGCGTTGAAATTTTTGGGTCTAACATTTGCCGTTGGGTACAACACCGCTAGATCAGGCCATCAATTCCAAAAATACCGCAACCGCCGACCTCCTCCGCAAACACGGCGGCAAGACGGGTGAAGAATTGACAGCTGAAGGAAAATGAAGCACATACTAATCACAACAATCGCAGCCGTGGTGCTGGTGGGGTGTGGGGAGGTCATTTTTGTCCAGCTCAAAACTCCAGCGTTCGTTTTCAACAACTTGCACCAGTAAAGAAAAAAGCCCTGATGACAAGAGGAACCCGATAAGTTATAACTTGCCTTTCATGAAACGGGCCCTCTCGCTCTCCTTGGCTTTGCTGCCCGCGTTGTTGACTGCGTCTCCTGTTCCCGACTCGCAGAAGGCCCCACACAGGCTCAACGTCTTGATGATCTTCGTGGATGATCTGCGGCCTGCGTTGGGCTGTTATGGCGACAATCTCGTGAAGTCGCCGAATATCGACCGCTTTGCCACGACCGCAAGGTTGTTCCGCCGCGCGTATTGCCATCAGTCGGTATGCGGTCCGTCGCGGGCGTCGATTCTGACCGGGCGACTGCCGGACAACACCGGTGTGTGGCACAATCGCAACCGGTTTCGCGACGTGCATCCCGATCTGGTCACGCTGCCGCAGCTGTTCAAGAACCACGGCTGGCATACGCAGGCGCTAGGCAAGGTTTTCAGCGGCAATGAGCGTGAGCTGGATCCGGCGTCGTGGTCGGCGTCCGAGATTCTGAGAAAGGAAGACTGGCCAAACTACATTTTGCGCAGCGGCGGCGGCAGGAAGAAAGGAGCGCCGTTGGAGAAGGCCGATGTGCCTGACGAGAGTTATGCGGACGGCAAGCTCGCCAGTCTGGCCATCGAGACGCTTGCGGAACTGAACCGACAGTCGCGACCGTTCTTCCTGGCAGTCGGCTTCTTCAAGCCGCACCTACCCTTTAACGCGCCGAAGAAATACTGGGACCTATACGATCCCGCCACGTTTGCGGTGGAGGGACAGCCGAAACGCACGCGCGGCGCGCCGCCGGTGGCGTATCCCGACCATCTCGAATTAGGGGGCTACCAGGGCGTGCCTGAAGACGAGGATGTTTCACCGGAACTGGCGCGGGAGTTGCGGCACGGCTATTACGCCTGCGTCAGCTACGTGGATGCCCAGATAGGCCGCTTGCTGCGCGCCCTGAATACGCAGAGCCTGGAGGACAACACCATCGTCGTGCTGCTGGGTGACCACGGATACTCGCTGGGCGAAGCAGATCATTGGTGCAAGGACACGAACTTCGAACTGGACACGAGAACTCCGCTGATCATCCGCGCGCCAGGCATGAAGCAACCGGGTGTCGCGACGGAGGCGCTCACGGAATACGTCGATCTCTACCCCACCCTTGCAGAGCTCGCGCAACTCACTCCTCCATCGAGCCTCGACGGCGGTAGCCTTGCGCACCTGCTGGACGATCCGTCCGCCAAAGGACACGACATTGTATTGAGCCAATTCTCCCGGCCTTTCACCCGGGGTAACCCGGAGATCATGGGCTATTCAATCCGCACGGACACGCATCGCTACACCCGCTGGATCGAGTGGGTCACGAGCAAGGTGCTCGCGGAGGAACTCTACGATTACACGGCTGGCGCAAGCGCGAGCGTGCAGGGGGAATATCTCATCGAACGCAGGAACGTGGTGAGCGAGCCTTCCTATGCGGCTAAGCGGGACTGGCTGGGCGGAAAGATGGATGAAATCATCGCCGCGCGGTTGAAACCGGTGACGCTTGATGTCCCGGCAAAGAAGTCCCAAAAGCAAACGATTCAGCGACCATGACCGCCCCGCTCCGGCAACACCTGCTCTTTCTCACCACTTTTATTGCCTGCGGCGTCTTGTCCGCCGCGCCGCCGAATATCCTGCTCATCGTCTCTGAGGACAACGGACCGGAACTTGGCTGCTACGGCGATCCGTACGCGCGTACGCCGAATCTCGACCGGCTCGCAGCCGAAGGCATCCGCTTCAACCGTGCATTCGTGCCGCAGGCGGGCTGCAGCCAGAGCCGCGCGAGCTTTCTCACCGGGCTGTATCCGCACCAACACGGGCAGATCGGCCTTGCGACGTGGAATTTCCGCCTCTACCGCAAAGACATCCCCAACCTGCCGCGCAGTCTCAAGGCCATCGGCTATCGGACCGGTTTGATCGGCAAGCTGCACATCAATCCCGCGTCGGCGTTCCCCTTCGATTTTCACGAAATCGCGGGCGCGAACTTCTCCCGCAAGAACCTCTCCGATTACGCGAAACATGCCGCAACATTCATCAACACCGGCAAGACGCCGTTCTTTCTCAGCATCAACTTCCCCGATGCACACGACCCGTGGCTGCGTCAGGCCGGCGGCCTTCCCAAACGCCCGCAGACCGGCGCGGAGGTGAAGGCCATGCCCTACATGGGCATCGATCCGCCCGCCATGCGTGAGATGATCGCCGACTACTACAACAGCCTGAGCCGGCTGGACACGCTGGTGGGCGATCTGCTGGCGGTGTTGCAGCGATCTGGCAAGGAGGAAAACACGATTGTCGTCTACCTTGGCGATCACGGCGCGGACATGCTGCGTGGCAAGCGCACCTGCTACGAAGGTGGCGTTCGCATCCCCTTGTTGCTGCGCTGGCTCGGCCGCGTGAAACCGCAGACGCGCGAGGAACTCGTTTCCACCATCGACCTGATGCCCTCCCTGCTTGCCGCGGCGGAGGCCCCTCCCGTGCCCGGTCTGCCGGGGCGCGCGTTGCAACCACTCTTCGACCGCGGTCCCGTCGCGTGGCGCACGGATCTGTTCACCGAGTATCACACGCACGGCGCGGGAAACTACTTCCCGCAACGCGCCGTGCGCAACAACCGCTTCAAACTCATCGAAAACCTCCTGTCCGGGGACGCCCACCCCGACTACGAAGCCACGCTCTCCAAGATCGTCGGGGAAGCCAAGCTCAGCGCCCCGACGGACACACTCGATCCTCACGCCGCCATCGCCGCGGCCTCGCCCGAGGTGCGCGAGGCCTACGCGCGAATGCACCGGCCGCCGCGCTACGAACTCTACGATCTGAAGGCCGATCCCTACGAGTTCCGCAACCTTGCTGGCGAGCCGAGGCACGCGAAAATCTTGAAGAAATTGCAACAACAGCTTGCCTTCTGGCGCGCGCAAACCAACGATCCGCTCCTGAAAGATGAAAACCTCCTCCGCCTCAAGGCAGAGATCCGTTCCGTGAAGAACAAGAAGACCGCCAAGAGCCGTCCATGGGGCTATCCCGATTATTTCTTCGGACGCGAACCCGCCCCCGCGCCGCCGGCCAAAAAGAAGAACACGAAGAAGACGTGATCAATTCGCACATCTCGATGAAACGAATCCATCTCTTGGCGCTCGCATTCCTCTGCCTTTCCGGCGGTCAGGCTTCCCAAGCCGCCGACAGGCCCAACGTCCTCATGATCATCGTGGACGACATGAACGATTGGGTCGGATGTCTCGGCGGCCACCCCGACGTGAAGACGCCGCACATCGACCGGCTGGCGAAGCGCGGGACGCTGTTCACCAACGCGCACGTCGCCGCGCCGGTCTGCAATCCCTCGCGCGTGGCCACGATGACCGGGCGACTTCCATCCTCGACTGGCGTTTATGACAACCGCCCCGTCTGGCACGAGGCGATGCGCGGTGTGACTTCCATCCCGCGGCATTTCAAGGTCAACGGCTACCGCGTGGTCGGTGGCGGCAAGGTGAATCATCACATGCCAGGCTTCAATCGGCGCTCAGACTGGCATGAATACTTCGACCAAGTGTTCGACAACCATTATCAGGACCAGCTCGCGCGCGGGCTGGACGTCACCGGTTTTCAATGGCCGAAGGGCTTTCCGTTAAACCGGCTTCCGGCCGTTAAGTCCTTCAGCAGGCCGCCGAAGAATGCGAAGGAGTTCGACTGGGGAGCGTGGGACAAAATGGATCGCGAGATGGGCGATGGGCAGATGGTCGAATGGGCTGCGAAATTCCTCGCGCACCCGCCCGAGAAGCCGTTTTTCCTCGCCGCCGGCATCTACCGCCCGCATTTGCCGTTTTACGCCCCGCGGAAATATTTTGAGATGTATCCACCGGACAAAATCACGCTTCCTCCAACGAAGGCCGACGACCTCGATGATCTTCCGGAGGCGGGGAAGGAAATGGCCGCGGTTCGCCGCGGCGACTACGAACTGGTCATGAAGTCCGGCAAATATCGCGAACTCCTACAGGCTTACCTTGCGAGCGTCAGTTTCGGCGACGCGCTCGTTGGCCGCCTGCTGGACGCGCTCGATGCCAGCCCGGCTGCGAAGAACACGATCATCGTATTCTGGTCCGACCACGGCTGGCACCTCGGTGAGAAGCGGCATCTGCACAAATTCACGCTCTGGGAGCGGTCCACGCGCATTCCGTTCATCGTCGTCGCGCCCGGCGTCACCCACCCCGGAACTCGCAGCGGGAAACCCGTCGGCACCATCGACATTTTCCCGACGCTCAACGAACTCTGTGACCTGCCCTCGGTCGACGGTCTCGACGGTGCCAGTCTCATGCCGATGCTGCGCAATCCCGCGCTTGACAGGAAACGCCCCGCCCTCATCACGCACGGCCAAGGCAACCACGCCCTGCGCACTGAACGCTGGCGCTACATTCGCTATACCAACGGTGACGAGGAACTTTATGATCACGCCAGGGATCCGAACGAATGGACGAACCTCGCCAACAAGCCGGAGTTGGCCTCGGTCAAGTCAGAGCTAACTAAGTGGCTGCCGAATACGGACGCCGTGCCGTTGAAGAGAAAGAAGAAGCAATGAAACATATCCTCCCCACCGCTATCCTGCTGGGTTGCGGAATCGCCCAGGCGCAGGATTTCGATCATAAAGGTGACGTCACCGATCTGCGCGTGGTGCGGCGCGTTGAGCAGCATCCACAAGCCTGGCGCGTCTGGCAACCGGTCATCATCAAGGGCGACAAGAAGAAGCAACTACTCGTCGCCTTCGGCGCGATGAGGAATGGTAAGAAAGACATGGGCGACATCTTTGTCACTCTTTCAAAGGATGACGGCGACACCTGGGAGGAGCCTGTCGCGGTTTTCGATCATACCAGCCGGCAAGGGGACATTCAGTTTGCCTACGCAAACCCCGTTCTCTATCGCGCGCCGGATCAGGCCGTCATCTGGTGCTTCGCCATGCGCTGCTCGATCGCCCAACGTAACAGCGAAGAATCGCAGCTCGCCGCCGTGTTTACTGCGGATGGCGGACGCTCTTGGACGCCGGTCGAGATGGCCATGCACTACACTGGGCCGCTAATTCTCAACGCGGGCATCGTGCGGACGTGGATCAAGGGAAAGAAACGCTTCCTCCTGCCCGCGCATCGCAACACGCTGGCTGCCGATCCGCGTGGATCCCGCGACCACTTCATTCTCAGCAGCACCAGTCTGCTGGAATGGAAACTGGAAGCCTTCATCCCGCAACCCACCAACGCCCGCGTGTTTCTACACGAAGGAAACATTGGCAACGGCGACCGCGATGGCGAACTGAAGATCGTCATGCGCACCGCCAACTATGACGAGACCGGTCTCACCACCGATCCGCCGCGCGCGTATTCCAGCGTCAGCAAGGACGGCGGGCATACCTGGAGCGTCGCGCAGCCTGAGCCCGACCTGCACAACGCAAAGGCCAAAGGCTTCTTTTCCCACATGCGGAATGGTGGGCACATCTACGTCTACAATGACGGCCCCGCCCAACGCAACAAGGCGCCCGGCTTTCCTCATGGCGGGCGGACATCGCTGCGCTACAAGATCAAGCCGCCCGGAGGCGAGTGGAGCGAGGAAAAGACCTTTTACCTCGCCGGCATCAAAAACTCGTATCCTACGCTGATCGAAACGGCACCTGACGACTTCCGCTGCGTCTGGGACAGCGGCACGGCGGACAAACCGCGCACGCACATCCACTTCGGCAAACTCAAGATCCAGCCATGAATCACGCGCTCTTATTCTTTCAAGTATTTCTCCTGGCATCGTCGGTCTCGCTCCACGCCGCCAACGCTTCAAAGCCTGCCGGCAAGCTCAACATCGTCCTCTTCCTGATTGACGACCTGGGCTGGATGGATGTCGGCTGCAACGGCAGCAAGTTCTACCAGACACCGAACATCGACCGACTGGCTCGCGAAGGCGCCCGGTTTACCGACGCCTATGCGGCCTGCGCCGTCTGCTCCCCCACCCGGGCGGCGATTCTAACCGGAAAGTATCCGGCCCGGCTGCTGCTCACCGACTGGCTGCCCTCGGGCCGGTGGAATCCCAAGGCGCGGTTGAGGGAGGGGCGATTTCTGCGCGCGCTACCACTGGAGGAGTTCACCCTGGCTGAGGCCCTGCGCGAAGCCGGCTACCGCACCGCCAGCATTGGCAAATGGCACTTGGGCGGCGAGCCGTTCTCGCTGCCGGAGCATCACGGTTTCGATGTCAACGTCGCCGGCAACACGCACGGCGCGCCGGGCAACTACTTCTTCCCCTACGACGGCGACTGGGAGATTCCCACCACAGGGAAGCGCGCGAAGTGGAACGTTCTGCCCGATGGAGAACCGGGTGAATACCTGACCGACCGGCTGACCGATGAGGCGGTGAAGTTCATCCGCGAAAGCCGCGAGCGCCCGTTTTTCCTCTACTTCCCGCACTACGGCGTTCACACGCCGCTCCAGGCCAAGGAAGAAATGGTCGCCCGCTACGAGAAGGTTCCCGAGGATCGGCGCCAGGGCGAACCGGTGTACGCAGCCATGGTTGAGAGCATCGACCAAAGCGTGGGGCGGGTGCTGGTGACGCTCAGGGAACTCTCGTTGGAACAAAACACGCTGGTCATCTTCACGTCAGACAACGGCGGCTTCTACAAGGCCACCAGCAACGCCCCGCTTCGGGCGAACAAGGGCGCCTACTACGAAGGCGGCATCCGCGTGCCGTTGATCGTCAAGTGGCCCGGCGTGACCCGACCGGCCGCCGTCATCGGCGAACCGGTAACCAGCACCGACCTCTACCCCACCTGCCTGGCCGCCGCCGGACAACCCCAGCGCCCCCATCAACATCGTGACGGCCTCAACCTGCTGCCCTTGTTCCGGAACGGAGGCTCGCTCGAGCGCGAGTCGGTCTTCTGGCACTTCCCGCACTACAACCGCCACCCCTCGAGCGTTCCTTCCAGCGTCATTCGCAAAGGCCGGTGGAAGCTGATCGAAACCTTCGACCCCGAAGGAGTGGAACTCTACAACCTTGAGCACGACCTGGGAGAATCCCGAAACCTCGCCGCCGAACGGCCCAACCTGACAAACGAACTACGTCGGGAGCTTCAGACGTGGCGGCGGGAGGTCGGCGCTGAGATGATGCGTCCCAATCCCAACCATGACTCGGTCGTGAAGATTCAGAGGAAAGGCAACAGGTAAGATCGCCTGACTGACAGAGGACAGTCCAACTTCCGGCCCCGTACTGGTTACAACATTTTCAGGAACTCTTCACGGCCCATGAAACACCTCCTACTCACAACAATCGCAGCCGTGCTTCTGGTGGGGACTGCCTTTGCCGATCCGATTCACGATGCTGCCAGAAACGGTGACTTGGTAGGTGTCCAAGCGGAATTGGACAAAGGCGTGGATGTGAATGCGAAACGTGAGGGCGGATCGACTCCTTTGCATGGTGCGGCTGAAGGAGGCCACAAGGAAATCGTCGAGTTGTTGATTGTTGCAGGTGCGGATTTGCATGCAAGGACTGTTCCCATGTTGGGAGGTGGAGGATGGACGCCTTTGCATTCGGCAGCCAGGCAAGGTCACAGGGAAATCGTCGAACTACTTATTGCTAATGGCACCGATGTGAATTCAAGGGATTCTACAGGCAAGTCCAGTTTGCATGATGCGGCCCTTGAAGGTCACAAGGAAATCGTCGAATTGCTTATAATCAAAGGCGCGGATTTGAATGCTGAGAGTGGATATTACGGGACTCCATTGCATGTGGCGGCCGGTATAGGCCACAAGGAAATCGTTGAGTTGCTGATCGCGAATGGCGCGGATGTGAATGTAAAAGATGGTTTTGGACGAACTCCGCTAGATGCTGCCGAATTGGTATATGAATGGGACTCGACTGAGGCCAAAGCCGCAAAAAAGAATATTGCTGATGTCATCCGCAAACATCAATTGATACCCCGTTTGACCTACAGCAGGGAACTGTCTGGTTTTAGTTTTACTGCCAAGGATGCGAAAACCTATGTAGTCGAGGTGACGCAAGACTTCAAGCAGTGGGGTGAGTTGGAAACAATCGAGGGAACCGGCAAACAGGTTAAGTTCATCGACCCAAGACAGCCGAAGATGCCGTTCAAACGAAACTTCTACCGGATCAAAGTGGTCGAGTGACCTCCTCCGCAAACACGGCGGCAAGACGGGTGAAGAATTGGAAGCTGAAGGGAAGTAGCCAACCCACCTCGACGGCAACAGTTAAAACGCCTTGAAAACTGCGCTCATCGGGGTAATGGTTGGTTCGATGAGTCACATTCCTGAAATACTACTGTATAGAGGAACTGAATTAGAAAGGACTCCTTGTTGCTGGAAATGCAAAGAACTCAATCCAGAGACTAGGTCAGAATATAGCTCCGGCGGTGAGCACGGCCCTACTTTAATTCACAAATGTACTACTTGCGGTCGCAGGGTAACTCCACTGGTTGCCTGGGCAACAGGCGCAAAATGGTTTAAATTGTCTTCAATAGGCTTCGGTTTAATTTCTTTTATTTTAATTCCGCCCATATATTTATTTGTAGAGAATCATGAAGATAAGGTGGGCATAATCGGTATCGCCGCATTGTTTGTTTTAATTTCTGTTGGCTGTTGGGCTTTTTTTCAACTGATATGCTCAAGAAGAAGGTCAATTCTTGAAGAGATAGACAGATTCCCTAAACCCAAACTGCCGCCAAAAAAGCCAAACAGTTTACCGCCAAAGATAAACTAACTCCCGCCACCACTTGAACGCCGCAGGGTTGTTGTTCAGCGGCAACAGTTAAATCGACCCTTTTTTGACCGCTTGACGGTGAACTGGCATTGGCGTCTCATTGGGTTGCTATGTGGGAAATAATAGGTGCTATCGGGGTTCCAGTCGTTATTGTTGCGATCATCATATTATACAAAATGGGTTTTAGAGGTGGTGGTGGCGACTGACTCACGGCACACTTGGGTGGCACTGCCAGCACTGCTAGATCGGGTGCTGGCGGTAGATGTAGGGTTCCAGGTCAACGTTCACTGTGTTAGCGTTCGGGCCATGAGACTGGGCCACGGCGACAAAGCGCTACTAAACATCATTTCGTGGATCAGCATATATACGTTCATACCGTGCTTTATTAGCTATATAACGTGCCTTGTTAACTATGGCGTCGCCACTGACAGAATTTGGAAGGAGTTCGTCTTCCATGTATCGTGGGGAACCTTGACTGATTCAGGTAAAAGAGAACTTGAGATCGTCATGCTTGTTTCGGTTCTCGTGTTTGCTGCGACTTGGTACACAAAGCGCAAACAGCTTCCTGCCGAAGGCGCTGACGACGAACCACCACAAGCCGACTAGTCCGTCGTCACGATAACCGGTTCTTCCGTTTCCTCTGCTTCACTGGCTGTAATCAACTGACTCGCTGGGCTTCTCCAGCCCGACATCCGCTGCCAGTTCCTCGTTTCACTGGCGAAGGTCGTTAATTATCCAGTTGCCTGAGTGGTCATTTTTTCAGAGAGAGTCATAGTTTCTGAGGCAACCTGTTTCCGGGGGGTAGCCGCTTGGCCAAGCGGTGATCAGCGGTAATTCAGGACTGGACTTTCGTCCTTCCGGTGGGATTGTTCCGTGAGACAAATCGTTTGAGGCAAATGAAATCCAAAATCTTCCCCTCGTTGGCACTCGCATTGGGCTTGATGGCGCAAAACGGTCAAGCGGCCGACATCGTCTCCGGGCCGCCGACCGGCACCCCGCTTGCCCCGGTGAACAGCTACGCACTGCACGGCCCGCACAAGGGCCAGGAGTTCGACGCGGCAAAGTCGCTTGGCCAAGGCCCCGGCGCGCTGCTCTTCATCCATGAACTTTCCC
>DQOE01000070.1 GCA_015658765.1 Verrucomicrobiota bacterium
ACGCGGCAAGGGACTTTCGCAGCATTGGACACAAGGCCATCTTTTTGGCCAACGCCTGGCGCACCCTGCAGACCATTGGCTGGCGTCATGCCGAGTCGGTGATGCGTTCACTCGCCTACGCCCTGCTCAACCACGTCGGCGAACCGAATCCCGCGGAGAACGACTTGTCGCCGGATCGTGCCTGGCGCCGTAATCAGGAGCTGGCCGGGGAGATTCGGGTCGAGTGGAAACACGGCCAACACAGTGACGAGGCCGTTCGGGAACTGCTCGCCGCGCTCCATGCCGGCAACGAGGAGCAGGTGTGCAAACTTATTGTGGCCCAGCTCAATCGCGGCGTGTCACCGCAGTCCATTTTTGACGCGCTGTTCCTCGGCGCGGGCGAGTTGTTGATGCGGCAGAACGGCATCGTCGCGTTGCATGCACTGACCACCACCAACGCGCTTCGATTCATCTACAACACCAGCGGCAGCGACACGACGCGGCGGCTGGTGCTGCTGCAAAACGCGGCTTTCCTTTGTTCGTTTCGAGAGGCCATGCGCGGCCGCGGCCAGGTGCTTGAACGGACGCATGGCCAACTGGATCTGCCGCCCGATGCCGTGGGGGATCATGCGCTTGGCAGCATCTTCCAGAGTGTGGACAGAAATCGGCTTACCGCTGCCCAAAAGACGTTGGCATACTTGAATAACGGGCAAAGTCCGCAGGCACTGATCGCGGAGGCGCGTCGCCTGGTTTTCCTCAAGGGCAACGACTCGCACGATTACAAGTTCAGTTCCGCCGTGCTCGAGGACTACTATCAGGTCTCTCCCGCGTGGCGTAACAGGTACCTCGCCACCAGCCTTTTCAAGCTGCACGGCACAGGCGAACGCACAAACCCGCTGGTCGACCGAATCGGCAATGCGTTCCAGGCCTGAAGCGATGCAGACTTCCGGCCGAATGGTATTGAGTTGGGCGATAGCCTGTTTGTCTGTCGCTTGGCCAAGCACAACGGCGGCGGACGACAAACCGAAGGAACGCGAACCGGTCGTCTCCACCGGCAGGCAGTTTGCCGAACTCAAGCCGTTCGACGAGCTGATGGAGGCGTTCGTCCGCGACAACGAACTGCCCGGCGCGGCGCTCGCCGTGGCAAAGGATGGTCGCTTGGTTTACGCGCGCGGCTTTGGTTATGCGAATGTCGAGAAAAAGCAGCCGGTGCAGCCGGAGTCACTGTTTCGCATCGCCAGCATCTCCAAGTCGTTCACCGCCACCGCCACGCTGCAATTGGTCGAGCAGGGCAAGCTTGGCCTCGACACGCCGGTGTTCGGCCTGCTGCCGCACAAGCCGCACTTGGCCAAGGGCGACTCGGCCGACCCCCGGCTTGGCCAAGTGACCATCGCCCACCTGCTGCGGCATCAAGGCGGCTGGGATCGCAAGGAGACGATCGACCCGCTGTTCCACGCCATCGAGATCGCCAGCGTCCTCGGCAAGCCGCCGCCCGCCACGCAGGACGACATCATCCGCTTCATGATGGGCTGGCAACTGGACTTCGACCCCGGCCAACGCTACGTGTACTCGAACCTCGGCTACTGCCTGCTCGGCCGCGTGATCGAGCAACTCACCGGCCGCCGTTACGGCGACTACATGGTGAACGAGTTCCTCAAGCCGCTCGGCATCGAGTCGATGCGCCTCGGCAAAACGCTCCTCCGCGACCGCGCCGAGAACGAGGTGAAATATTATCCCAAGGGCGACCTTCTCGGCATCGCCGTTACCGGGGACGTCATCGGCGCGAAGGTGAGTTGGCCTTACGGCGCGTGGTCGATCGAGAGCTTCGACTCGCTCGGCGGCTGGATCGCCTCGGCACCTGACCTCGTGCGTTTCGGCTCGGCGGTGGATGGCTATGAGCAGTCCGGCATCCTGAAAGAGAAAACCATCGCGACCATGCTCAAGCGGCCGGCCAAGGGCCATTTCGGCAACGATAAAGAGGGCAAGCCGGATGCCACACACTACGGCTGCGGCTGGTCGGTGCGCCCGGTGAAAAACGGAAAAACCAACCGCTGGCACACCGGCGGATTGTCCGGCACCTCAACGATTCTCGTGCTGCGGCACGACGGCCTCTGCTGGTCGGTGCTGTTCAACACCAACCAGACGGCCGACGGCAAAAAGCCCTCCTCAAAAATCGACCCGCTCGTCCACAAGGCCGCCGATGCCGTCACCACTTGGCCAAGCCACAACCTCTTTGCCGCCGATGAGTAGGCTGCATTTTTTGGGATTCCTTTGGTGCGTCGCCGCGCTTGGCCAAGCGGCAGCGGCCGGGCCGGTTGTGATCGACCCCGGCACGCATCACCTCGGCACGCCGGGCTTCCCCGAGTGGCAGGAATTCGAGGGCCGCACGCCCCATGGCCGTCGGCTGGACCTGACATTCGAGGCCAGGAAAAACGAGACGCCGCACACGCTGTTCCTCCGCCAATGGCAGGTGAAATACTCGTGGGCCGTGCTACTCAACGACCGACGACTCGGCCGCCTGGCCACCATCGACTCGCGGTTGGTGCACGATCTTCCGATCGCGAAAGGCCTGCTGCGCGACGGCGCAAACAAGCTCTCCATCGTCGCGCCCAAGGCGACCGACGACATC
>DQOE01000006.1 GCA_015658765.1 Verrucomicrobiota bacterium
GAGTGGTGGATCTGGAAGGAACTGGGCAATGCCAACTCCGCCGGCTACAACCGCTTCATCCAGAACGACCCCGGGGCGATGAGGCACGGGGGCAGATCCAACTACGTGTTTGGCGACGGCCGCGCTGAGACGCTCGATCCCAACTTCATCCCGTGCGACGAGTCAGCCTGCTGGTGGTCCGCCCCCCAGAGTCCGCACTGACACCATGCCGCTGCAGCCTTCCGAAAAAAAACAGCTCACTTTTGCCGGCGTGTTGTTCGCGCTGGCCATCCTGTTTTTCGTCCTGTTCGGTCCATCCGAACGAGTGGCGCTGGAGTACTTTTACGACGAGAGCGAACAGAAACTGTTCACCGCGCCAACCGGCTTGATCCCACCGATCAAGGGCATCAACGACGACCAGCTCGATGGCGTCCGCGCCATCGTCATCGCGCCCAAGGGCCAGTGCGGCGACGAGTCGGCCCACCGCATCGCCTACCTCGAAAAATGGTCGCCACAGTTGAAGCAGCAAATGGAGGCCGCCGCCCGGGCCAAGGCCGCCGGCCACGCCGTACCCAATTTCGTGGGTCGTTCCCAGCGGAAATTTCACCAGTTCGTCCGCCGACCAGATTCTACGCAGTGGCACAACATGAACACCGACGAGGCGGCAAAAATCATGGCGACACTTCGAACCAAAGACGCTCAGGGGAAAATCCCTGACATCTGCACGACGAGCCGTTGAGGGTTCAGATGAATCTGTATCCGCCAGTCCTGCTGACGGCCCTGCTGGCCATCGCAGCCTCCTCCACGGCTGAGGAGCCCTTGGCCAAGCCCGAGGCACCCGCGCCAAACTCGCCGGACGAGCCATTGGCCAAGCAGATGTCCGTGGCCAAAGCGGTGGACTTTATCGACCGAGCCTCGCTCCACTGGCAGCGCTCCCGCAAGTGCGTCACCTGCCACACCAACGGCGCCTACCTCATGGCCCGCGGCCAACTGAAAGCCGATCCCGCGCCGCACATTTCCGTCCGCAAATTTTTCGAGCAATACGTCGACGGCTGGGCGAAGAAGAAACCGGATCCGGAAGGCATCGTCGCCACCGCCTCCGCACTCGCCATGGACGACGCGGCCAGAGGCAAACTCACCGAGGCCACCCGGGCTGCCTTCGATGAGGCATGGAAAATCCAGCGCGACGATGGCTCGTGGGACTGGCTCAAGTGTGGCTGGGGACCGTTCGAGTCGGACGACCACTACGGCGTCACCCTCGCCGCCATCGCCGCCGCCAAGGCACCGGGCGACTACGCGCAAACCGGCCAAGCCGCCGCCGGCTTGGCCAAGCTCCGGGGCTATCTCAAAAACCATCCACCACGGCTGCCGCACCACAAGGCCATGATGCTTTGGCTCGGCCGCGAATTGCCAGAATGGGTGGGGGAAAACGACCGGCAACATTGGCAAAAAGAGCTGCTTGACCTACAGTTGCCCGATGGCGGCTGGGCTACCGCCGCGCTGGGTGACTGGAAGCGCAAGGATGGTTCCGCGCAGACCCTCGACCGGGGCGACGGCTACGGAACCGGCTTTGTGATTTTTGCCCTGCGGCAATCCGGCCTGCCGACGAGCCACCCTGCGATTCGGCTCGGCATCGGCTGGCTCAAGACGAACCAACGCGAAAGCGGCCGATGGTTCACCCGCTCGCCCTACAAGGACGGCAGGCACTACATCAGCCACGCCGGAACGGTCTTCGCGCTGCTGGCGCTGGCCGAGTGCGGCGAACTGAAATAACTGGATGGACACAACCTCATTTAACTTCCCGACAGACACGCGGGTCGGCCCGGGCGTCATCTCGCAACTCAACGAGACGCTGCTCGCACTCGGCATCCAACGGCCGCTGGTCGTGACCGATTCCGGCCTACTGGCCACCAACGCCTTCAAAAAACTCGCTGGCGCCCTGCTCCCCGGCGAACCGGATCGAGACTGGTTTTTGCACTCCGACGTGCAACCCAATCCCACCGAGGCGAACACCCGGGGCGCGGCCGAGCTGGCCTTGGCCAAGGGCTGCGACGGCGTCGTCGGCCTCGGCGGCGGAAGCGCGCTCGACGCCGCCAAGGTCTGCCGCATCCTCATCAAGCAGCCGCAGCTCAAGCTCGCTGACTACGACTGGGAAGCCGACTGGAGCGGCCTGCTGCCGTTCATCGCCATCCCCACCACCGCCGGCACCGGCAGCGAGGTCGGCCGCAGCGGCGTGGTGACGCCCGATGGCGCCGGCAGCAAGGGCATGTTTTTTCATCCGGAGCTCTTGGCCAAGTGCGTTTTCCTCGACCCCGAGTTGACCACTGGCCTGCCGCCGGGCCTGACCGCCGCCACCGGCCTGGACGCGCTCACCCACTGCATCGAGTCGTACACCTCGCCGGTGTTTCAGCCGCTGTGCGACGGCATCGCGCTCGAGGGCATCGTGCTCATCATCCACGCGCTGCCGGCCGCCGTCGCCGACGGATCAGACATCGACGCCCGCGGCCACATGCTCGTCGCCGCCGCGATGGGCGGCGTGGCATTTCAAAAAGATCTCGGCGCAACGCACTCGCTGGCGCATCCGCTCTCGGCGATTTGCGGCGCGCACCACGGCACGGCCAACGCCATCTGCCTGCCGCACGTCATGCGTTTCAACGCCCAACGCAAACCGGGCGTTTATCGGCGTATCGGCCTGGCCTGCGAACTGGACGTCGTCTCGTGCAGCGACGCCGAGGCCGACGGGCAAACCATCCAATTCATCGACGACTTCATCCAGCGCTGCGGCATGCCACCGTCGCTCGAGGACGTCGGCGTGGAGGAGCAACACATCGAGGCGCTGGCCGACCAGGCGTGGGTCGATCCCTGCCACCAAACCAATCCCGTGCCGGTCACGCGTGAGGATTTGAAGGAACTTTTCCTGAAAGCACTGTGAGCGATTTTCCTACCCAACTCTTAATCGGCGGCCAATGGCATGACGGCTCCGGCGACCGGCGCTTGGCCATCGTCAACCCGGCGACGGAGGAGACGTTCGCCGAGGTCAGTTCCGCCACTACCGACGAGATTGGCCAAGCGGCCGAGGCGGGCCAAGCGGCGTTCGAATCCGGCTGGCGCGACATGCCTCCGGGCCAGCGCGCCGAGTTGCTTCACGGCTTGGCCAAGCGCATCCGCGACAACGTCGAGGCCATCGCCCAACTCGA
>DQOE01000093.1 GCA_015658765.1 Verrucomicrobiota bacterium
AAGGTCCAAACACTTTTTGGCAGGATGCGCTTGGCCAAGCGGTCGCGGTCTCGCCACCACTGATCCCAGAGCGTACGGAGATAGCGGTTGGTGAGCTTGTCGCGGTCGAGTTGTCCGGGCAGCAGTCCGCCGACACCGAGCAGTCGGGCGAGCAGCACGACCGGCTCGGGCGCCTGGCCAAGGCCGCGTCGCAATTCCTGCAACAACTCGGCGAGTCGGCGCATTGGCCAACTGTTTTGCTTGTAGCCCAGCGCGGTGAAGAGTCCCTCCCAAAGCGTCTGCTCCCAAGTGGCGCGCGCGGCTACGGCGGCCAGCGCGGTGGCCTTGGCCTCGAGCCGCACCTTGGCCGCTTGGCCAAGCAGGTCGGCAACTCCCTCGGCGGGGAGGTCGCGCAGCGGCGCAGCGCAGCGGCCGCGGACATTTTGCGGCGTGGGTGTTGTCGCCCGGCAAAGCGCGGCGGCCAGTTGGCCAAGCGGGGCGTCGAGTTGGTTTTTTAGCTCGACCACCGGCAGGCCGCTTGGGCCGTTGGCACCGGCCCGCCAAACGACGTGCAGCCCGACGGCAGCGAAATGCGGGTTGGTGTCGTGGCCGTGTTGCCGCCAACCGGCGGAGAGGACGTCCACCTCGATGTCACACTCGAACGGCTTGGTGTTGCCCATCTGGACGAGTCCCCGCCGGAAATCCGGCCCGGCCTCGAGGTTGAGGAAGCCGGGATGGAGGATGGTCACCCGCCGCCCGTCGGTGGCGCGGAGGTCGCTTCGGCGGATGCGTTGATGTTGCCAAATGGCCTGCAATAACTGCTCGGGCGGCGCGCTGGAGCCTTCCCGAAAAACCGGCGGTTGCGCCTGCTTGCGCCATTTTGCGTAAAGAGTGGCCACGGAACGGAATCCTTTGTTTTGCGCGGTTGATTTTCAAGCCAACAAAAAACGCTTGGCCTCGGCGGCGGTTTGGGGTCTTCTGTCCCCCCACATTTCGTGCCATGAAAAAAATATTTTTCACCAGAGGAATCGTCGTCGCCAGCCTGATGTTCGGGTTGGCAGTTGTCCCGGCCCTGTTCGCCGAGGAAAAGAAAGAGGAAAAAAAGGAAGAGAAGAAGGCTGAAGCGCCCAAGCCCAAGCCGCAGTCGGTCTTCAAGGACAAGGCGCTGGAGGAGGGCGTGCGGAAGTTTGTCTTCGCCAAGCGCTACAACAAGGAGCCACTGGTCGAGGCGGACCTGATTCACCTCTCCACCATCAAGGTCACCAACGCCGGCATCAAGGACTTGAGCGGCCTCGAGAAGTGCCGCGCGCTCGCGTCGCTCGACCTCGCCGGGAACGCGATCACCGACTTCAGCGCGATCAAGGACTTGAAGCGCATCCAATATCTCAACCTCGCCAAGAACAAGATCGAGAACATCGCGCCGCTCGCCGGGTTGACCGCACTGCAGTACATCGAGTTGTCCAACAACCGCGTGAAGGATCTCAAGCCGCTCGAGGGCCTCGGCAACATGCGCTCGCTCTACCTGTCGAACAACCGCATCAGCGACTTCTCGCCGGCGCTCAAGCTGACCAAGCTATGGTCGCTCTACCTCGACCACAACCAGATCACCAAGCTCGACGGCGTCGCCGGGCTCAAGGGCCTGACCACCCTCTCCGCCGGCAACAACGACATCGCCGACCTCGCCCCGCTCAAGGGCCTCTCGCGCCTGCACTTCCTGTTCCTCGAAAATAACAAGGTGGCAAACCTCGGTTCACTCGTCGAGATGGCCGGTGCCGACTACAAGGGGCCGAAAAACTTCGCGCCGTTCCTGCGCCTCTACCTCAAGGGCAACCCGGTTGACGGCGCCACCGACAGCCGCCTGCAGTTCGCCCGCCTGATGAAGTACGGCGTGCGCGTCGAGACGCCGCGCCAGCCGGAACTCGTCATCTTCGACAGCACCGGCTGGTCCGGCGAACTGACCGGCGAACAGTTGGTCGCCTTCCAGCGGGACATCCTCGAGAAGTTCGACTTGGTGAAGGACGCCAAGGTTAAACTGCAGCTCAAAGTCTCGCCCGAGGACGGCATCACCAAGCAGGAGGTTGACGAGTTGAAAGCCGCACTGAAAAAACTCGGCCTCAGCGACAAAGTCGATCTGAGCCTCTAGGCCAAGCGCCAATCCTTTCACACGAAGTCCGGGCACACCCCGGGCTTTTTTGTGGCCCCCACTTGGCCAAGCGGGGGGATTTTCATTCCATTCTCAGTACGGGTTTGGTATGGCTTTCACCTCGCTGGGGCGTGTTGCCTCGGCTCAATTTATTCCATGTCTGGTCATAGCAAGTGGTCGACGATCAAGCGGAAAAAGGGCGCCACCGATGCCAAGAAGGCGAAGGTGTTCGCCAAGCTGGCCCGTGAGGTTGGCATTGCGGTCCGGGTCGGCGGTCCGGAGGCGGACCTGAACCCTCGCCTGCGGATGATCCTGCTCAAGTGCCGCAGCGCCAACATGCCGGCGGATAATATCGACCGCGCCATCAAGCGCGCCGCCGGCGACGACGACGACGCCCATTACGAGGAGCTGACTTACGAGATTTTTGCGCCGGGCGGCGTGGCGGTGCTCGCCCACGCCCACACGGACAACCGCAACCGTTCCGCCGCCGACATTCGGCACATCATCACGAAAGCCGGCGGGCAATTCGCCAGCGCCGGTGCGGTGACCCGGCTCTTCGAGCGCAAGGGGCAAATCATCATCGAGCGCGCCGACGCCGATGAGGACACACTGATGGAACTGGCGCTCGAGGCAGGTGCCGACGATTTCACTGCGGACGAAAACGGCTACGAGATCGTGACCGCGCCGAACGACTTCGAGCAGGTGCACAAAGCCGTCGAGGATAAAGGCATCGCAACGCTCTCGGCGGAAGTGACATCCATCGCCCTGCAAACGACCCCCGTCGATGACTCCTGCGCGGCGACCGTCACGCGGTTGGTGGATGCGCTCGAGGAAAACGACGACGTGAGCGACGTGTTCACCAACGCCGAATTCCCCGAGGACGCCTAGTCGCTGAGCCCGGTGATTCGCTCCGGGTGGCTGTACACGTTGAACGTGTCGCCGCGCAAAAAACCGACGAGCGTCTGGCCACTCTCCCGCGCGAACTCCACCGCCAAGCTCGACGGC
>DQOE01000036.1 GCA_015658765.1 Verrucomicrobiota bacterium
AACGACCACTGGGCCTATCAGCGCCCCGGTCGACCGGAATTGCCGCGCTTGGCCAAGCCGGAACAGGCAGCCAACGCCGTGGATCACTTCATTCTCGATCGCTTGGCCAAGCTTGGGATGGCACCGTCGCCCTTGGCCAAGCCCGGGCAACAGGCTCGCCGAGTGTTCCTCGACCTGGTCGGCCGTCCACCGCAACCGGGCGAGGTCGATGATTTTCTCGCCAACCCGAACCGCCGTGAGTACGCGCGAATGGTCGATCGCCTGTTGGCCAGCCCGCAGTACGGTGAAAAATGGGCGCGGCGCTGGCTCGACCTCGCGCGATACGCCGACTCGAACGGCTTCCAGGCCGACCAATTGCGCGACAGTTGGGCTTACCGCGACTGGGTGATTGATGCGTTCAATTCCGGGATGCCTTTCAACCAGTTTGCCATCGAGCAGTTGGCTGGCGACCTGTTGCCCGGTGCGACGATATCCCAAAAAATCGCCACAGGATTTCATCGAACCCCGACATGCAATGTTGAGGCCGGCGTGCACCCGGAATCGAACCGTGTCAACCAGGTGATCGATCGCGTGAACACCACCGGCACGGTGTTTCTTGGCATGACGCTCGAGTGTGCGCAGTGTCATGATCACAAGTACGATCCGTTCTCGATGAGGGATTACTACCGGATGTTTGCTTTTTTCAACAACACGCCGCTCGAGGTGAAACAGCAGGGCAACGGGGTGACGTGGAATTTTTACGGCCCAACGATAAACCTGCCAATGCGACCGGGGCAGGAGGCAAGGCGGGCTGAGTTGCAGGAGAAGATCAACGAACTCAAAGCAGCAAAAGGGTCGAGCGAGACGTTGAAGAGGGAGATCTCTAAACTAAGTAAAGAGAAAGAGGCGATCAAGCCGGCCTCCACCCTCGTGATGAAGGAAATAAGTGAGCCGCGTGATACGAAAATAATGTTGCGCGGTAACTACCTCACGCTTGGTGATTCAGTGGCTGTTGGCACGCCGACAGTGATGCATGCCTATGACAAAAAACTCCCGCCGAATCGACTGGGCTTTGCGAAGTGGCTGGTTGCTCCGGCCAATCCGCTGATGTCCCGCGTCACGGTGAACCGCTGGTGGGCGGCGTTCATGGGACGAGGGATCGTGGCGACGCAGGAGGATTTTGGTGCCCAGGGTGAGGCACCGACCCATCAAGGGTTGCTCGACTGGCTGGCGGTTGAGTTCGTGGAGAGCGGTTGGTCGATGAAGCATATTCATAGATTGATCGTCACGAGTCGCATCTACCGGCAGTCGTCCAGGGTGAGCGGTGAACATCTGGAACAAGATCCGGCCAACCGTTACTTCGCGCGCTCGCCCCGGGTGCGGATGAGTGCGGAGATGGTTCGTGACTCGGCCCTGGCGGCGAGTGGCCTGCTGGCGCACCGGATGCACGGGCCACCGATTTATCCGCCGCAGCCCAATGGCATTTGGCGGCATGTCGGCCGCAACGCGCCGAAGTTCGTCGCCGCCAAGGACGAAAACCGTTTTCGGCGCGGGGTGTACGTGGTTTGGCGGCGGGGCGCGCCGTACGCTAGCTTCGTCAATTTCGACGCGCCGGATCGAGGTGCCTGCGTCGTGGCCCGGCCGCGCACCAACACGCCGCTACAGGCGCTGACGCTGTTGAACGACGAGGCCTACGTCGAGATGGCGATGGCGTTTGCGGGTCGCATCCTCGCCGAACCGGGCTTGGCCAACGACGAGCAGCGAATCGATTTTGCGTTCCGCGTGGCGCTTACCCGGCCGCCCAGCCCGGTGGAAGTTGCTTATTTGAATCAACTCTTGGCCAAGCGCGAAGCGGCGCTCGCCGCCGAGCCGAAAGCGGCTCGTCAACTAGTCTCGGGCGTGAAGAACTGGAGGATGCCGGCCGGTGTCGAGGCGGGCGACTTGGCGAAGTGGTTCACCGTGGCCAACGTCCTCCTGAACCTGGACGAGGCGATCACCAAGGGCTGACCTATGACCCCTCTGCATCACCACTACCTGACCGAGTCCCGCCGGGAGTTTCTCAAGCACACCGGCGCCGGCATCGGTGCGCTTGGCTTGGCATCGGTGCTCAATGACCGGTTGTTCGCCGCCCCGGCTGCCGGAGGGCAGGGCGATCCGCCGGTTCCAGGGCAACCTCACTTTGCACCCCGCGCGAAGAACGTCATTTACATTCACCTGGTCGGCGGGCCGTCGCACCTGGAGTTGTTCGATTACAAGCCGGAGTTGGTGAAGCGCAGCGGCGAGAAGTGTCCGGATGACATGTTCAAGGGCAAACAGTTGGCGTTCATCCGCGAGCACCCGAAGTTGCTGGGCACGCGATTTAATTTTCATCGCCACGGACAGGGTGGCCTGGAGTTGTCGGAGCACCTGCCGCACTTGGGCTCCGTCGCCGATGAGTTGGCGATTGTGAAAACGGTGCGAACGGAGCAGTTCAACCACGCGCCGGCGCAGTTGTTTTTGCATACAGGCTTCGAGCGGTTCGGCCGGCCGGGAATTGGCTCCTGGGTGAGCTATGGCTTGGGCACGGGGAACCGCGATCTGCCGGGCTACGTCGTGATGATCACCGGCAGCGTGGCCGGCGCGGGCAATAGCCTGTGGGGGAGCGGTTTCCTGCCGACACTGCACCAGGGCGTCGAGTTCCGGAGCCAAGGCGACCCGGTCTTGTTTTTGTCCAACCCAAAAGGGATCACGTCGCAGGGCAGGCGAGACATCGTCGATGGGATTAATTTCCTCAACAAGACTGCGCTGGCAGACGTAGGCGACCCGGAGATTGCCACCCGCATCGCACAGTATGAATTGGCGTACCGCATGCAAAGCAGTGTGCCGGGGTTAATGGATATTAAGCGGGAAACCTCTGCGACATTAGAGGCTTACGGTGCCAAACCGGGCGCAACGAGTCTGGCGAACAACTGCCTGCTGGCGAGGAGACTGGTCGAGAAGGGGGTGCGTTTTGTGCAATTGTTTGACCAAGGATGGGATCACCACAGCGGTATTTTTGGTAGCATCCCAAAAAAGGCGCGACAGTTGGATCGGCCGGTGGCTGCGCTGATCGGTGACTTGAGAGAGCGCGGGTTGTTGGATGAAACACTGATCGTGATTGGTGCGGAGTTTGGCCGTACGCCGATGTTGCAGGGCAAAAGCAACGGAGGCACTGCGAACAACGTGGGGCGGGACCATCACAAGGAGGCGTACTCGATGATTCTTGCAGGCGGCGGAGTGAAGGGTGGCATCAGTCATGGCCGGACGGATGAATTCGGATATCGACCGGTCGAGAACCCGGTTCACATTCACGACCTGAACGCCACCATCCTGCATCTGCTTGGCTTGAACCACGAGCAGTTGACCTATAAAGTTCAGGGCCGTCACTTCCGCCTGACCGATGTTCATGGCGAAGTCGTGAAGGGCATTTTGGCTTAAACACTTTATTTGATGAAATCCTTTCTGACAAAAGCGGCGCTGGCTTGCGTCCTGATGCCTTGTCAGGGTGTAGTGGCGGTTGACGTGGAGATCATTGCCCATCGGGGCGCGTCACACGATGCGCCGGAGAACACGCTCGAGTCGGTCAAGCTCGGCTGGGAGCAGGGCGCCGACGCCGTCGAAATTGATGTGTACCTGTCCAAGGACGGTTACATCGTGGTGCATCACGACGGCACCACCAAGAAGCTCGCGGGAGTGGACCGCAACGTTGTCGACCAGACACTGGCCGAGTTGCAGCAACTCGACGTCGGCGCATGGAAGGGCGACAAGTGGAAGGGCGTGCGCATCCCGAAACTCGCCGACGTGCTGGCGACCATCCCGGAGGGACGCCGGCTGTTCGTTGAGGTGAAGTGTGGGCCGGAGATCGTCCCAGACTTGGCTAAGGCGTTCAGGCGTTCCGGCAAGAAACCGAAGCAGTTGGTGGTGATTTCTTTCAACTACGAAGTGGTGAAGCAGGCCAAGGCCAGGCTGCCAAAGATCGAGTGCTTTTACCTTTCCAGTTTTAAAGTGGACGAAGAAACCGGCGAGCAAACGCCCAGCGCGGAGAAGTTGATCGACTTGGCCAGGGCGGCCAAGCTCGAGGGCATCAATGTCAGCTACAAGGGGCTTGGAGACAGGGCGTTCCTCGACAAGGTCAAGGCCGCCGGGCTGGAGTTGTTCACGTGGACAGTGAACTCGCCGGACGTGGCCAGTCGCCTGGCCAAGCTCGGCATCAACGGCATCACCACCGACCGGCCGGCCTGGCTGCGGCGTGAACTCAGCAAGTAACCTGGTTTTAGTTGGTAACCTTGGCCAAGCGTTGTGCGTACATAGCCGATTGAGGATGGCTGATTTTCTACTGCGGTTTTTATTTATGGGGATGCTGTGTGCCTGGCCAAGGGTCGTTGCGCAGGATACCGACCTGGAGTTTTCGGATTACGACAAGGAGATTGCCGCCATCGAGAAGGAGTTGATGGAGGAACTTTCCGTGTGGGATTACAGCACCGACCTCCGGCTTGGCGGCGGCTACAAGGAGAACGTCACCCTGTCGGCCTTCGCCGAGGAATCGAGCCCCTTCACCTCAATCGGTTTCGACTTTATGGCGATCCGGATTCCGCTCGCCGAAGACGGTGTGGAGGTCACGATGTTCGGCGCGCTGGATGACCGCCGCTATCTCGACACCGAGAGTGTGGATTCGGAACAGACCGGCCTTCTCAATGTCAGCCTCGAAAAGAGTCTGTCCCCGCACTGGCAACTCAAGACCGACATCCGCATCATTTACATCGACGAAATATTTGACGCGTCGTTGACCGAGGACGACATCGGGACGGTGCAGGTGGTTGGCAAACAAATCAGCCTCGAACCGGCGCTGCGCCGGAGTCTGCCGGCGAACTTTTGGGCTGAGGCCAAGGCGGAAGTCACGCGCCAATATTTCGCCGAGCCGCTGGACGACCATCTGGAAATCGGTGGCCGAATATCGCTCGGGGTGGACTACGGATTTCAGTCCGAGCTGCTCCTTTACGTGGAGACGTTGCGGCGCGATTACGACACGCGCAGCCAGCGGGATGAGATCGGTTTTTACATGCCGGACACCGACCTCAGCTATGACCGCCCGGAGCGGGGCGTCGAGTGGGCGCATTACTGGAACAGCAGCCGGCGACTGCGCATGCGCACGCGCTTCTCGATTCTCGAGAACGAGGACAGCGGTTCCGGGTATTTTGATTATCGCCGCGAACGCATTTCACACAATTGGCGCTATCGCGGTGAGTCGTGGAGCGTCTCGGCAACTGTGCGCAAGGCCACCTACGAGTACGACCTCCAGCGTTCCGCCGATTTGTTCAACCTCCGCCAGCGCGCCGACCTGTCGTGGGACGTCTCGGTCGGTTACGAGTACAACGACCACTTGACGTTCCAGCTTGGTTTCGAGCAGGAGAGCATCAACTCCAACGTCCCGCAGGACGAGTACCGCTACCGCATTTACACCGCCGGGATCGACTGGGAGTTTTGAGGCTGGCCGGTCGTCCGTGCTGGAGCGCTTGGCCAAGCGGGGCTGTTGCAAACTTCTGAATAGAGCGGTAACTTTCGGCGTACCGATAAGGCGATGCAGCATCACGGGCCAAGCTTGAGTGATCATTTTTTTACGCGGCGCGAGTTCCTTTCCCGCTGCGGCATCGGCATGGGCGGCCTGGCGCTTGGCTCGATGCTGCCCAACGCCGCCAGCGCGGCTGCCTCGTCGTCGCTCTCGGTCAAGGGGGCGCATTTCACGCCCAAGGCCAAGCGGGTCATCCACATTTTTCTCAACGGCGGGCCGTCGCATGTCGATACGTTCGACCCGAAGCCTTCGCTGCAAAAATACGCCGGCAAGCTGCTCCCGATGAGTAACCTGCGGACGGAGCGCAAAACCGGCGCGGCGTTTCCGTGCCCGTACAAATTCAAGCGGCACGGCCAAAGCGGCACGGAGGTCAGCGAAATCTTCCCGCATACGGCGAAGTGCGTCGACGATATTGCGGTGATCCGCTCGATGCACGCCGACGTGCCCAACCACGAGCCGTCGCTCATGCTGATGAACTGTGGCGAGGCGAGGCTCATCCGACCAAGCGTGGGCTCGTGGGTGACGTACGGGCTCGGCAGCGAGAATCAGAATCTGCCCGGCTTCATCGTCATGTGTCCAGGCGGCTACCCGATTCAGGAGTCGCAAAACTGGCAGTCCGGTTTTCTCCCCGGCATTTACCAGGGCACGCACATCGACACGCGCCACACGGCGGTCGAAAAACTGATCGAGCACATCAAGAATCGCGGACTCTCCCTCGCCGAGCAGCGGCGGCAACTCGATTTCATCCAGACGCTCAATCGCCGGCATGCGGCCAGGCGACAGAAGGACGCGCAACTCGAGGCGCGCATCCAGTCGTTCGAGTTGGCGTACCGGATGCAGATGGA
>DQOE01000047.1 GCA_015658765.1 Verrucomicrobiota bacterium
CGCCAGTTGGCCTCAAGGAACGCCTGCTCCTTCGGCCGGCTGACGCCCTTCTGCAAATGAAACCCCACCGGCACGCCGGTCGAGCCGCCGGTGGTGATGTAAAGTTTTTGCGAGTCGGCAATCCCGGTCGAGGTCAGGTCATTAAAATGCTGCTGCATGTCCTGCTTGGTGAGCGACGGACAGCCGGCAAAATCGTCGAGTGACATCATTGCGTCCGGACGAAAACCGGCCTTCGCAAAGGAGCGGCTGTAACACGGACAATAGCTCGCGGCGTTGACGAGCGTGCGGCGCAGTTCACGTAACTGATACTCGCGAAGATCCGACTCGCTCCAGCTTGGCGATGCCTCGGCCAACTCGCGAAACTCGCCGTACGCCCTGCCGTGGCGGATGCGGCGCGGGAGCCGCCGGTACGCCGCGCCGATGAAATTTCGCGCCCCCTGCGGCAGCCGGTCGTACAGCGAGAGCAACGGGTAAAGTTTGTCCTCGAGACTCATCGCTTGGCCTGGTTTTCCGGCTCGCGCTCGATCGCGCCGACCCAGCCAAAGTGCGGCTTGAACGCGAACCGCCCACCCGCTTGGCCAAGCGGCCCATCCCATTCAGGCTTGTTCGACACGAGGCTTATGTCGCTCGGCCGGAATGGGATAAAGTTTCGCTTCCGAATCTCGAAGCTGTTTTTCAGCAGCCGCAGCTTTTGCCAGTCGAAACCCATCAGCGTCGCGGCGGCCATGTCCACAGCGGCCGGATGAGTGCCGGCGAGGATGACGCCGCAGGGCTTCGCATCGGGCGACATGGGGCCGTTGCCCTCGCCGCCGATGATGCCATCGACCACGGCAAGATAGCGCAGCGGCTTTTTGCGCGGCAGCCCGGCGCCATCGAAATCGTACAGGCATTTGTTGAGGTCGAGCACCATCCGCCAGCAGGTGTCGTTGCCGTGCCAGTTGCCGGAGCGGACGACTTTCTGCGTGTCGCCGAAAAACAGGCGGCCCATTTTTTTCAACGGCACAAACAGGCGCGAGAGCAGCGGGCGGCCGTTGACGATGCGCTTGGCCCGGCCCATCCACGAATGCTCGAGCCTGGCTTTTGACGTCGAGGCGGGGAACTGGTCGCCGCCCAGGTCGGGCGTGCCTTCGGTGTGGTGCGGCAGCCAGTTTTTGTTCGCGTTGATGCCGACGAGATTCTTGAGCGCACAAGTCACGCCGACTTTTTTGTGCGTCTTGAGCTTGGGAAGATTGATGAGCACGTCGGCGTCCATCGGCGTGCGGCAGAGCATGTACTCGTGGCGCTCGCCGGAGTGGTGCTCGTTCGTCTCGGCCATGTTGAACGAGGCGCCAAACAGCCGGCCGTTGCCGTGAAAGCCGACGAACTCGCTCGCGTCGTTCAGCCCGACGAACGTGTCGCCCGCCGGGTCGCCGGTGAGCTGTGTTTTTGAAACGGTGACACCATCGACGGCGTGCCATTCCTCTGGTCGCAGGTCGAGCAGCTTGATTGTTGTGCCGGGGAAGTCGCGGCGGCAGCGATCGACCATTTCGTCGAGCCCGCAGTATTGGTTGAGCGCGGCAAACGACGAGTCGGTTTGCGGCGCGTCGCAAACGGTGATCGAGCCACTGCCGGCGAGCTGCGTGCCGGCCCAGCGGATGACCGCCTCGATGACGGCGGGATGCGTGACGACGTGTTCCCACTGGCCCGGGCCGGGGTGGCGCTCGTCGTGTTCCTTGACCCAGTTCGGCTTGAGCACGACGCGGTCGTGGGGGCGGACGTAGTCGTCCGGCAGGCCAAGCGCGTCCAGCGCCTGGCCAACGAGCGAGTGAACGGCGGCGGGATCGTCGTAATGCTCGACTCCGCGAAAGGCCGAGACGCGGGCAGGATCGGGTTGTCGGTCGGTGTTCACTCGTTTTCCAGCGCCAACAGGGCGGCCCGGATTTTTTCACCGAACGCCCTCCGCGTAAAGTGCCGCAGGAACCGATGCCGCAGGCCGGCCTCGTCCGTGCGGCCGAGAAAGCCCTCGAGCCGGTCGGCGATTTGGCGGGGCGACTTTGTGTCCACAAGCCCCTCGTAACCGGCGGGGAACAGCTCCGGCAAAATCCGCCAGCGAGTCGCGATAACTGGCAGGCCGTGCGCCATCGCCTCGACGAGGCTGACCGGGTGCGCCTCAAATTCGTAGTACGACGCCAGCACGAACGCGTCGGCCTGGGCGAATAACTCGCGCTTTTTCGGCTCGTCGGCAAAGCCGTGGTAAACCACGAGCGGCCCGTGCGCGTCGTTCAGTTCCGCCCGGCCAAGCCGCCCGGTGAACTCGGCCTCTTCGTCGGCGAGATAAAATTTGCCGGCAACGTCGAGCTGCACGCGCGCGGCCGATCGCTTGGCTTGCAACCGTGCGTTGATCTCGGCGACAGCGTCGATGGCGTCGAACAATCCCTTGTCGCGGTAGCAGAGGCTCAAGTACAGCACGCGAAACGTCGCCGGCGACTCGCCGCCGATCCGCGCTTGGCCAAGCGCCTTGGCGCGGGACTGCTGCGCCGGTTGCAGCACGGTGTCGTAGTTGGGGCAGGGGTCGGGCGCGCAGTTCGGCACGGTGACGATGTTGCGCGGCGAGAGCTTGGCGGCGTCCTCGTGATAATAATCTCCGAGCACAATGCTCAGCGCGGGGCGGCAGAGCAACCGCCGCGACACCCAGCGCTCCCATGGACGCGCCCCGGTCTCGAGCCAACTACCGACGCCGGACGCCTGGTAATGAAAAATGGTCCGCCGGAAAAACGGGCGGCAGAGCATCATCACGATCCAGTCGCGGTAAACGGCGTTGCGTAGGCCGGGCGCGGGGACATAGTAGAAATAATTCACGCCGTGTCGCAGCCGCAGCCAAATGGCCTTGAGGCAGTAGCGGAAAATGAGGAGGAGTTTGCGCGGGCTTGCGGAGGCGATGTCATCGACATCTCTCGAGAGGCGGCTGTCGACGTGGAAGACCTCGATCGTTTCGTCGTCGCGCAGCTCGTCGAGCAGTTGCTGCACCATGAAACTTTGGCCGTGGAACGGCGGCGGGACGTGGGCAAAGACGAGCAGTTTCATGATGCGTCGTCGTTGCGCTTGGCCAACTGTTCGTACACGCGGTTGTATTTGGCGGCCATCTCGCTGGCGGCCCAGCCGCGGACACTGTCACGGATTCCGGCCGGCGGCGCGGGGGTGAAATCGCCGTTGAGGATGGAGGCGATTTGGTCGCGCAAACCGTCGATGCTGCCGGTGTCGTACAGCAGGCCGGTCGTTCCCTCGCGCACGATGTCGACATTGCCGCCGCTGCGGGCCGCGAGGGCGGGGAGGCCCAGCGCGAGGGCTTCCATCAGCGACACGCTGCACGGCTCGTTCTCCGAGGCGACGACGAC
>DQOE01000085.1 GCA_015658765.1 Verrucomicrobiota bacterium
AGCTGCGTCTTGAGCGTCACCGCTTGGCCAAGCTCCGGCAGCTTCTCGAACGACGACAACGGGATCAGCACCTCGTACCCGATGCCGTTGACGTCGATCACCGCCTGCGTCGGCAGCGCGTCAGTGAGGGTTCCCTTCAAAAAAGTTATCATGCCTGAGCCTCGTTCCAGCCGACACAGAGTCACACAGGGTGACTAGTTTCAAGTTTTCAGTTTCAAGATTCAAGTCTTGGCCTTGCGTTCCGCGCGGGTGACTCCTAGTCTGCCGCGCCTGAAATGAGGGTCTCAATTTTCGGTCTTGGCTATGTTGGCGCAGTCACTGCCGGGTGTCTCACCAAGGAGGGACACACCGTCGTGGGCGTCGATGTGCAGGCCGAAAAAGTCGAGTCGCTCGCCAGCGGCGTGTCGCCCATCGTCGAGCCGGGGCTGGGCGATCTCCTCGCCGACGCGGCGAAAAATGGCCTGCTCTCCGCCACGCAAAATCACGAGGAAGCCATCGCCGCGACCGGCGTGTCGCTCGTCTGCGTCGGCACGCCGTCGGCCGAGAGCGGCGAGCTCAACCTGCAATACGTCCGGCAGGTCGTCGGGCAGATCGCCGATGCGGTGCGTGCCTCCGGCGAGTCGCACGACCTCGTCCTGCGCAGCACGATGCTCCCCGGCAGCACTCAAAAAATCGCCGACGAGCTGCTCGCCGACCTGCTCGAGTCGGGCAAGTTGCGCCTGTTTTTTTATCCGGAATTTTTGCGCGAAGGCACGGCGGTGGCCGACTTCGACGATCCGTCGCTGGCCGTCGTCGGCACGCACGACGGCTCGGCGTTCCCGAGCGAGTTGTCGCCGCTTTTCGGCGGGGACGCCCCGTCGGTGAACTGGCCCGGCGCTGAGATGGTCAAGTACGCCTGCAACGCCTTCCACGCGACGAAGGTGACGTTTGCCAACGAGATCGGCCGCATCGGCAAAAGCATGGGCGTCGATTCGCAGTCGGTGATGCGGCTGCTCTGCCAGGACACGCGCCTCAACTTGTCGCCGTACTACCTGCGGCCCGGCAACCCGTTCGGCGGCTCGTGCCTGCCCAAGGACGTCCGCGCACTGGCGCACGAAGGCCGGCGCGGCGGCGTGGAGTTGCCGTTGATCGACAGCCTGTTGCCCAGCAACGAGGCGCACTTGGCCAAGCTCATCGAGCAAACCAAGCGCTTGGCCAAGGGCCGGGTGACCCTGCTCGGGCTGTCGTTCAAGAGCGACACGGATGACCTGCGCGAAAGCCCGATGGTTGAGGTCGCGCAGCACCTGCTCGGGCGCGGATTCGAGCTGAGCATTTACGATCCACAGCTAAACCTGGCCAAGCTCATCGGCACCAACAAGAGGGTGATCGACGAGAAAATGCCGCATCTGGCCTCGCTGCTGACTGATGACTTGGCCACCGCGCTTGGCCGGGAAGGGCTGGTGATCGCGGCGCAAAAGTGTGTCGACATCGAGACGCTCCGGCCGCTCCTCACGGCCGAACACACGCTGCTCGATGTCAACGGCTGGCCGGAGCTGCGCGACTTGCCGGCCCAATACGAAGGATTTTGCTGGTGAGCGAAAAGAAGCCCTGCGTCTGCATCATTGTCGAGAACCTGCCGGTGCCGCTCGACCGCCGCGTCTGGCAGGAATCGTGCGCGCTGCGCGACGCCGGCCACGAGGTGGTGGTCATCTGCCCGCAAATGCGCGGCTTCACCGAGCCGGAGGAAGTCATCGACGGCATTCAGGTTTACCGGCACTGGATCAGTGAGGAGGCCGGCGCGGTCGGCGGTTTTTTGCGCGAGTACAGCTCGGCGCTCTGGGGCGAGTTCAAGCTGATTTGGAAGGCCTGGCGGCGGCACCGCTTCGATGTCGTGCATCTTTGCAATCCGCCCGACTTGCTGTTCCTCGTTGCCGCGCCGTACAAGCTCGCCGGCACGCGGATTATTTACGACGTGCACGACGTTTGCCCGGAGATGTTCGAGGCCAAGTTCGGCAAACGCGGGCTGCTGTATTGGGCCGTGCGCGCGGCGGAATGGGCCACTTACTTTTTTGCAGACGTGGTGATCGCCACGAACGAGTCAGTGCGAGACATCGCCATCGGGCGGGGCGGCCAGGCACCGGATGATGTGTTCGTTGTGCGCACCGCGCCGAAAATCGCCGACACGAGCGTCAAACCGGATTACTCGCTTAAAAAAGGGCGCAAGCATCTCGTCGGCTACGTTGGCGTGATGGGAAACGCCGATGGCGTGCGCTACATTGTTGAGGCGGTTGATCATCTTGTCCGTGAACAGGGCCGGGACGACATCCAGTTTCTGCTGATGGGCTCCGGCCCGGAGCACGACAACCTTGTAGCGCTTTGCGACGAGCTTGGTCTTGGCGAATTTGTTGATCTGCCTGGTCGCGTGTCGAATGAGTTTTTATTCACCACACTGCGGACGATGGATCTCGGCGTATCGAGCGACCCGATCAACCCGTACAACGATCACTGCACGATGAACAAGGTGCTCGAGTACATGACTTTCGCCAAGCCGCAGGTGATGTTCGACCTGAAGGAGGGACGTTTCTCGGCCGGCGATGCCGCGTGCTATGTGGCGGAGAACTCCGCTCAAGCACTTGGCCAAGCGATTGCCGAGACGCTCGACGATCCCGGCGAATGCGAGCGGATGGGCCGCCTTGGCCACGAGCGGTTTCACACGCAGCTCAATTGGGAAAAGTCGGTCGAGCAACTCAAGGCCGCCTACGCCCGGGCGCTTGGCCAAGGCTAAGCCAAAATATCTGTCACAACGCGGGCCGGCCGGCCGGCGGTCAGCTTTTTCTGTTGGCCGTTGTGGTGATAGACCAACCCGTTGTGGTCTAGGCCGAACAGGTGCAGCAGTGTCGCCTGGTAGTCGTTGGCCGTGACTTTGTTGACCACGGCCCGGTGGCCCACCTCGTCGGTTTCGCCGTAAATGGTTCCCGGCTTGAATCCGCCGCCGGCAAGCCAGGTGCTGAATCCCTGGCCGTTATGGTCGCGTCCCGGCTTGGAGCGGGACTGCACCACCGGCAGGCGGCCGATTTCGCCGCCCCAATGCACCACGGTCGAGTCGAGCAGTCCGCGCTGCTTGAGGTCGGTTACGAGTGCGGCGGCCGGCTGATCGGTGCGGCGGCAAATGCCGGGGAGGGCGCCATGGATGTTTTGGTGATTATCCCACGGTTGGCCGTTGAGGAACAATTGCACGAACCGTACGCCGTACTCGACAAGCCGCCGTGCGATCAGGCAGCGCGTGCCGTATTCACGGGTTGCATCCTGATCGATGCCGTACAGTTTTTTCGTCGTCGCGCTTTCGCCGCTGATATCGAGCGCATCCGTGGCTGCAGTCTGCATCCGGGCAGCCAATTCGTAACTGTCGATGCGCGCCTCGAGAGAGTGTTCTCCGGGGCGCTTGGCCAAGTGGGCTTGGTTGAGTTGACTGAGGAAGTCAAGGTAGTTGCGCTGGACGTCGCCCTTCAGGTGGGCCGGCGCGTTGAGGTTGAATATTCGAGGCTCCTTCGCGCGCAACACCGTGCCTTGATACAGGCTTGGCAGGAAGCCGTTGGTCCAGTTGTGCACGCCATCGACCGGGTGACCGCCGGGGTCGGACAACACCATGTAGGCCGGCAACTCGTCCGTCACGCTGCCAAGCGCGTATGTCAGCCAGGCGCCGAGGCTCGGCCGGCCCAGCACGGCTGGGATGCCGGCGTTCATGTAGCGGATGGAGACCTCGTGGCCGTTGTGTCCGGTGTGCATGCTGCGGATCATGCAAAGGTCATCGGCGATGCCGGCCGTGTGCGGCAGCAACTCGCTGAAATCCATTCCGCACTGGCCGTGTTTCTTGAATTTCCACGGGCTGCCGAACAGGTTGCGGCTGGCTTCGTTGGCGAAGCTGTAATGCACGTCGCCGCTGTACTCCTTGCCGTCGAGACGCGTCAGTTCCGGCTTGGGATCGGTGAGGTCCATGTGGCTCGGGCCGCCGTGCATGAAGAGCGAAATCATCGCCTGCGCCTTCGGAGTGTGGTGCGGCTGTTTTGGCGTGAGGTCGAACGACTGTTCTCCACGCGGAACCGCCGGCGGAGTGGCGAGCAATTTGTCGCGGTTCAGCAGCCAGCCCAGCGACAGGCCGCCGATGCCCATCGTGTTGTGCCGGAGAAACCGGCGGCGGTTGAAGGCTTCGCCCGGGTTGTTCATGCCAGCAGTTCCTCCAGCACGCGGGCCGGTTGGCCGTCGATGAGGCTCTGCACCCGGCCGCCCCGCTTGTATTTGAGATGGTCATGGTCGAGACCGAACAGTTGCAGCAGCGTGGCGTGATAATCGTAATGATTCACCTTGTCCCGCACGGAGCGATGGCCCCACTCGTCGGTCTCGCCGTGAATGTGTCCTGCCTTGAAGCCGCCGCCGGCGAGCCACATGCTGAAGCCGTAGGTGTTGTGGTCGCGCCCGGCATTTCTCGTGTTCTGGACCACCGGCAGCCGCCCCATCTCGCCGCCCCAGTGCACGACCGTGCTGTCGAGCAGGCCAAGCCGCTTGAGGTCCTTCACCAGCCCGGCGATGGGCCGGTCTGTTTTTTTGCAGGCCTTGGGCAGCGAGCCCTTGATGCCGTGGTGGTGATCCCAAAACTGGTTCCCGGTCAACACGTGCACAAATCGCACACCGCGCTCGACGAGCCGTCGCGCGATGAGGCAGCGTGTGCCGTACTCCTTCGTCGCGTCTTCATCGATGCCGTACAGTTTTTTTGTCGCCGCATTTTCGCCGGAGATGTCCATCGCGTCGGACGCGGAGGTCTGCATGCGGGCGGCCAGTTCGAAGCT
>DQOE01000217.1 GCA_015658765.1 Verrucomicrobiota bacterium
CACATCCTCGACCAATACGGCCCCGACGCCACGAAGGTGGGCAGATACGCCTACAACTGCCTGCTCGCCCGCCGCCTGGCCGAGCGCGGCGTGCGCTTCATCCAGCTTTACCATCGCGGCTGGGACGCCCACAACAACGCCCCCAAACAGGTGCCCGCCCAGTGCCGCGACACCGACCGGCCCACCGCCGCGCTGCTGCTCGACCTCAAGCAGCGCGGCATGCTCGACGACACACTCGTCGTCTGGGGCGGCGAGTTCGGCCGCACGATCTACTGCCAGGGCAAACTGACTAAGCAGGTTTACGGCCGCGACCATCACCCGAACTGTTTCACCTACTGGATGGCCGGCGGCGGCGTGCGCGGCGGCATGACCTATGGCGAGACCGACGACTACAGCGTCAACGTCACCGAAAATCCCGTGCACGTCCACGACCTGCAGGCCACCATCCTGCACCAACTCGGCATCAACCACGAACGGCTCACCCACCGCTACCAGGGCCGCTACTTCCGCCTCACCGACGTCCATGGCAACGTGGTGGAACAAATTTTGGCTTAAAGTATGAATGCTCACCGGCAATCGCGATGTCACACTCCCAGTGAATAAAGGCGCCACCAAATCACGCCAGGAAGGCACGGCATTGGAACCGTCGCAGCTGTTTACAACTGACTCTGTTCCGAAAGAATGAAGACCCGTTTTATTGCCGTCCTGTTGGCTTGTCTATGGTTCACTATGCCGGCCCATTCGGCGCCGGCCAAGCCATCACCGCCCAACCTGTTGTTCGTGCTGGCGGACCAGTGGCGCGGCCAAGCGCTGGGATTCCTTGGTGAGGATCCGGTGGTGACGCCCCACCTTGACCGCTTTTCCACAGAGGGGCTGGTGTTGCCTCAAGCCGTCAGCAACTACCCTGTTTGTAGTCCGTATCGGGCCATGCTGATGACCGGCCAGTATCCGATCAACAACGGCGTGCTCGGCAACAGCAACTCACGCGGCGCCCAACTGGGTTACGAGCTCCGTAAAAACGCGCTCTGCTGGTCCGATGTCTTGCACGACCGCGGCTACCGGCAGGCCTGGATTGGAAAATGGCACCTCGAGTCGCCACGCAAACCGTACGTGAAATGCGAAAACAACAGCGCCACTTTTGCGTGGAACGAATGGACGCCACCGGCCCGTCGGCATGGCTTTGATTTCTGGTACGGCTACAACACGTTTGATCACCACATGAACCCGCTCTACTGGGCCAACGACACGCCGCGCGATAAGCCGTTGCGTGTGAACCAATGGGGGCCGGAACACGAGGCGGACAAGGCCATCGCGTTCATCCGCGAAACGGCGGCGACCCGCCGGCCTTTTGCCTGCGTGGTGTCCATGAATCCGCCGCACATGCCCTACACGGCGTTCCCCAAGCGGTACCTAAAGGCGTACGAGGGGAAATCGATGGAACAAATCGTGACGCGCGGAAACGTAAACATCCTGGGCAGGGACAAGTTCGCGCAACTGGCCCGTGCCCACACACGGAATTACTACGCGATGATGACCGGCGTCGATGACCAGTTTGGCCGCATCCTGAAGGCATTGAGGGACGCAAACCTTGCGCGGAACACGATCGTCGTTTTCACCTCCGATCACGGCAACTGCATCGGGTCGCACAACCAGGTTTCCAAGAACAACCACTACGAGGAGTCCATGCGGATTCCGTTCCTGATTCGTTGGCCCGGGAAAATTCCGGTGCGCAAGGATGACCTTCTCTTTTCCGTGCCGGACGTGTACCCCACCCTGCTCAGCCTCATGGGGTTTGGGCGGGACATCCCGGAGAAGGTCGAGGGCACGGATTACTCGCGGTTGTTTCGCACCGGGAAAGGCCAACGCCCCACATCGCAACTGTACTTGAAGATCGGCTACGTGCCACGGGACCAAGGAAGTCGCGGCGTGCGCACTCACCGCTACACCCTTCGCATCGAGAAACAGGAAGACGGCACGGTACAGCGCTATCTGCACGACAACCAGGCCGACTCATGGCAGTTGAAGAACATCGCCGCCGAACGACCGAAGCTTGTGAGGCAACTCATCGAGAAAGAACTCCAGCCTTGGTTGAGCAAAACGAAGGATCCATGGAAACCTTAATCCTGCGAATTTTCCATCCGGCAATAAGATGAGTCTCCATTGTTCCGCAAAATGTGCCGCCGCCCTGTTGTTGGGCACCATTACTGCGGCCAGCGCGCCCAAGACCAATATTCTCTTCATCGCGGTGGATGATTTGCGACCGTCCATCGGTTGCTATGGGGACGGCCATGCGATCACGCCGAACCTCGACCGCTTGGCCAGGCGCGGGGTGCGGTTTGGCCAAGCGCACTGCCAGGTGGCCGTCTGCAATCCCTCGCGAGCGAGCCTGATGACGGGGCAGCGGCCGGACACGCTGGGGGTGTGGACGCTGCCGATTCATTTCCGCGAGGCCAAGCCCAACGTGGTGACGCTACCGCAGTGGCTGCGCCGGCACGGCTACACGGCGGTGGGGCACGGGAAGATTTATCATAACCCGACGCCCGACCCGCAGTCGTGGAGCGAGCCAATCCGGCCCGTTCAATTCCAACGGGGTTATGCCAAGGGCTGGCAGGCGCGTATCCGCGAGGTGCAGGCCAAGCTGCCCGACAACGACTGGCGAAAGAACAATCTGCGTGGCCCGGCCACCGCCGCGCCGGTGATTGACGATCACCAACTGGTGGACGGCGCGCGTACGAACATGGCCATCGAAGACCTGCGGCGGCTTGGCCAAGCGGAGAAACCGTTCTTCCTCGCGCTGGGATTCATCCGGCCGCACTTGGCCTGGATTTCGCCAAAAAAATACTGGGATCTTTATGACCCGAAAATGCTGCCGGTCATCATCGACGGCGAGGTGACGCCGAACACGCCGCCGTACGCGCTCTCCACCAGCTACGAGTTGACGCATTACATGGATTTCATCGACTTCCCAAAGCCGTGGGACGAGCAACGCGTATCCGACGCAGTGGCGCGCCGCCTCATGCATGCCTATTACGCAAGCGTGTCGTATGTTGATGCGCAGCTTGGCCGACTGCTGGCGGCGCTCGATGACGCGGGTCTCGCCGACAACACCATCATTGTCCTGTGGAGCGACCACGGTTGGAAACTCGGCGAGTACAATGGCTGGGGCAAGATGAGCAATTACGAAATCGACACGCGCGTGCCGTTCATCATCGCCGCGCCCGGGATGAAAACCGCCGGCCAATCAACCGACACGCCGGTGGAGTTGCTGGATATTTTCCCGACGCTCTGCGACATGGCGGGCATCCCCACGCCGGATTTCGTGCAGGGCACGAGCCTGTTGCCGTTGCTGAAAAATCCCGCCGTAAAAATCGACCGCGTGGCGCACAGCCAATACTATCGCAACCACGACGGCGACGAATACATGGGCTACGCCATGCGCACGGCGACGCATCGGTTTGTGGAATGGCGCGAGTTCGGCACGGGCAAAGTGACGGCGCGCGAATTGTACGACCACCGCCAAAACCATTCCGAGACGGCGAACGTCATCGACACCGCGCCGGAGGCTTTGGTGGAATCGCTCACCTCGCGCTTGTTAAAAACCCATCCGCGTCGGCCGTTGCAGATGGTGCCCGCCGTGCATTCCAACCCCAACCGCGGCCGCCAACCCGCCCCGCTGCTCATCGCCAATAAAACCGACACGGAAATCAAGGTGTACGCCATCACCCCGCGCGGCCAACGAAGCCGCCGGCCAACCGTGGTGAAGCCGGGCGACAGGACAGAAATTAACGCGAGGATCGGCGGCGTGTTCGTCGTCGAAAGCAGAGACGGAACCATCCACGAAATTCACTCGCCCTCATTGCCGGGACGAACCATCAACATCGAACGACCATGAAACACACTATCACACTAGCCATCACGGCGACTGTTCTGATCGGGACTTTCCGAGCCGCAGCCGCCCCTCAACCGAATGTCATCGTCATTCTGGGCGATGACATGGGCATCGACTCCGTTTCCGCTTTCAATCCGAAAATGGGCATGAAGACGCCAGCGATTGACCGACTCGCCAGCGAGGGGATGAGTTTCATGGACGCGCACTCCACGTCCGGCGTGTGCTCGCCCACGCGTTACGGGTTGCTGACGGGGCGGTACAATTGGCGCAGCCGTCTCAAGCGCGGCATCGTGGGGAAATGGGAGCGCCCGCTCATCGCCGATGCCCGCCTTACGTTGCCGGAAATGTTTCGCGAGCAAGGCTACGCCACGTGCATGATTGGCAAATGGCATCTTGGTTGGCATTGGCCGAAGAAGGGGGGCGGCGTCACCCAAAAACTCGACGAGATCGATTTCACCAAACCCATCAATGGCGGGCCGAACAGCCACGGCTTTGACTACTACTTTGGGGATGACGTGCCAAACTGGCCGCCCTACGCGTGGCGTGAAAACGAGCGCCTCATTGGCAACCCCACAGCACAGATGAAACAAGGCACGATGGTCGGCGTTTCCGCCGGGCCGGCGGTGGCGGACTGGGATTTCTCAGCCGTACTGCTCGAGTACGGAAAGCGCTGCGCGGAATACGTGCGTGGCCGCAAAACAAAGGAGCAGCCGTTCTTCCTCTATTTCCCGATGCCTTCGCCGCACACGCCCATCGCGCCGGGCGGCAAGTTCAAGGGCATCACCGGCATCAGCCCCTACGCCGATTTTCTCGTCGAATCCGACTGGGCCGTGGGCGAAATCATGAAGGCTCTGGATGAAACCGGCCAGGCGGACAACACGGTGGTATTCTTCACGTGCGACAACGGCACCTCGCCCAAGGCGAACTTCCCGCAGCTCGATGCCGCGGGCGTCCATCTCAATGCCAACTGGCGCGGCTGGAAGGCCGATGCCTACGAGGGCGGTCATCGCGTGCCGTTCATCGTGCGCTGGCCCGGGCGCATCAAGCCGGGCACACGCAGCGACGAGACCATCGTGCTCACCGACATCATGGCCAGCTGCGCCGGCATTCTCGGCACCGAACTCTCCGCCAATACCGCCGAGGACAGCGTGAATCTGCTACCGGTGTTGCGCGGGGGAAAGATGGAGAAGCCGCTGCATGACGTCGTGATTCATCACTCGGGGAGCGGTCACTTTGCTATCCGCAAGGGCCAGTGGAAGCTGCTACTGTGCAGAGGTTCCGGCGGCTGGAGCCCTCCGCGCGAGGCCGAGGCCGCGAAGCAAAATCTGCCGATGCTGCAGCTTTACGACCTCGCCAGTGACCCCAAGGAATCCAAAAACCTCCAAGCCAAATATCCGGACAAGGTAAAAGAACTCGCCGCCGACCTCGCCAAAGCCTTCCGCAACGGCCGCACCACCCCCGGCCCGCGCCAGCAAAACGAAGGCTGGCCCTACACCGTTCCCAAGCCGGTACTCCAAAAATTGCCCCAACTCGCGGATCCGAAGATCAAGTCTTAACGATCAATGGCAATTGAGCGACTCGGCTTTAAAAATCACTTCAGCAAGTAGGCCACGAGATCGAGGATTTGTTTCTTTGTGAGTGTATTCACCATGCCGGGCGGCATATTGGAGAGGTTCAATTTTTTGCGGCTCTCGATCAGCGCCTTGGCCAGGGTGACCGGTGCCGACGTCGCTGACAAACTTCGCAACCGCACCATGGTGTCAGTCTCCTCCTGCACTTGACCAAGGTGCACGGTGCCGGCGCTCATGCTGAACTGTTCCATCATGTACGCCTCGGCGATGGTTCGCGACGGCTCGAGGACCGACTCAAGCACTTCGCGCGGATTCATGCGCTTGGCCAAGCCGGTCAGGTCCGGGCCGACGCTGCCGCCGCGCCCCTCGAAGCGATGACACTGCGCGCAACCGGCCTTGTCGTACGCCCGCTTGCCAACAGCCAACGAACGAACTTCACTCAGCTCACTCAACGCCGGCTCGAGATCGGCCATCTTCCAGTTCTTCACGAACACAGCGCTTGGCTTCATCCCGCTGATCCACTCGCGAAACAGCTCGACCGCCGCATGATCGACCGCGCCCGAGACCAACGGAGGCATCTGTCCCCTGCCCCGGCGGTTCATCCGCTGTAACAGCACCGACTCCCCCGGCGCACCGGGTGCCACGAGCATGGCATTGGCAATGCCGAATGTGTCGTGCTGCGGCCGCGCCTCGATGAGGTGCATTTTGCGCGGCGAGTTGGCAAGGCCAAGTTCCATCATCGAGTTGCCGCCGCCGGATCGGACGTGGCAGCCCGCGCAGTTGATATGCAGATACGAGCGAACGCGACGCTCCAAGTCCGCACTCGCATCGTACGGATCGACCAGTGCGCCGCCCCGGGGAGACGGGCGTTGCGGGGCGTTGCGGAAAAACCCGACATGCGACAGCGTCCGAACTTGCCTGTCCGTGATCGTGCCGTAGGTGTGTTCGCGGTTCATGTTCGCACCGGTGATGCCGAGGACATACCCGCCCGCCCGGCTGTGGCAGACCATGCAGTCGGCCCGGCTTGGGAACACCCAGTCCTGCCGCCGAAACTGTCCGGGCGACTTGGCATCGGCCACGCGAAAGATCGCCTTGGCCCCGGCGGGGCCGACCAACTCGGCGTTGGTTTGTGCCTCGTTCCAACGGTACGAGTAGCCGACCCACTCGTTCTGCTGGCGCAGCATGATCCGGGTCTCCACCCGGAACGGCCCGGCCAAGCCGCGATGATCCTCCCGCTCGACTGAGAGCGTCTGTACCAGCGCCGTGCCGTTCGGGAACTGCCATGCGCCGCCTCGATCGTACCCAATCCGCTCGTCGCCGGGCACCGTCATCCATCGCTTGACCAAGGCTCCGTCATTCCAGCCGGAGGCGATCACCGAGTAGCCAATCACGCCGGGCTTCATTTCGTGCGCCTCGATGTCGGCGAATATGCCGGTCTCGCTCAATCTCGTCGGGAACGGTGCCGACTGCCTTATTCTCGGCTGGGATATAAGTCGGTAAAAGCCGCTGGAGTGGTCGACAACCAGCAACTCGCCGGTGTTCGTCGTCGCGAACCCGGCGATCGCGAGCGAGGTGTCGGCCAGTTCCCGATGCGACACCACCTGCTCGCCATCATGCTTGATGCCCCAAATCTTGCCGGTTTCGTAGTCGCCGTAAATGTAGTGCCCGCGCAAATCCGGCCACTTCGCGCCGTGATAAACCACGCCGCCAGTGATCGAGCGCGCCTCCGAGTGCGGATGCTCGGCCGTCGGCAACGTAAGCGGATGCGGCCCCAGCTTGCGGTTGATGTAAAACGGGTGGCTCCCCTCGTAAACACTCCAGCCGTAGTTTTCGCCGGGCCGAACCAAATGTACCGTCTCCCACAAATCCTGCCCGTTGTTGCCAACCCAAACCTGCCCAGTCAGCGCATCAATGGTAAGTCGCCACGGATTGCGCAGGCCGTAGGCGAACAACTCGGGCCGCGCGTTCGGCAGGTCGACGAACGGATTGTCCGCTGGGATGACGTACGGCTTTTCCGGCGTGCTGTCGCGGATGTCGATGCGCAGCACGCTGCCGAGAAGGTCATCTAGTGTCTGCCCGGACAACCATTTGTCCGAGTCGCTCGTGCCATCCCCGGTTGAAATATAGAGCATACCGTCGTGCCCGAACGCGATGCCACCGCCGTCGTGCCCGCCGGACGCCCACTCGAGGATGACGTGCTCACTTGCGGGATCGACCACCCACTCCGGTTCACGCCGAACGATGAACCGTGAAATACGGTTCGCCTTGCTGCCGTCGAACTTGTCCATTCGCAGGTTGCTGAACAGGTAAAGCTGACCGTTGTCCGCGTAATCGGGATCGAAACAGAACGAGTACGCAATGCGTCCACGCAACTCGATTACCTGGGTTCGCTCCGCCACCTTCGGCTCATCGCGGAACGTGACCAACTCGGTTGGCTTCCCGCTCGACTCGTGCAGCAACGCGAACATCCGGTCGCTGCCCGGCTCGGGGGCGATGAATATCGGCGCATGCCAAGCTTGGCTTTTGTACACCGGCTCGACCGTGAACGGCAACGGCGGCTCAGGCGTGCCGACGAGGCGGGTGTTTTCCCAGCGCTCGCGCTTGGCCAAGCCGTACGGCTTCCCGTCCTGAGCGATCACGCCGGCAAGCAAGCCAAGCGACAGCCAGACGGCAAGCAACAAGACGCCAGGGACGCCCGAATCAGCGAGACACTTCAGCCGGAACATGGGCGAGGAAAGTAGTGGTACCGGAACTGTTGGGCAAGGCCAAGCGCATCATCGAAGTGCTGCTAAAACACCACCCAGCATAGGAGTACCGTCACCACCAACAGGATCGCCGAGGCGATGATGCGATCCTTCGTGGGGAAGTCGAGGTTGAGCTCGGCCGTCCACGGCTTGGGCCGGCTGCGCTTAGCCAAGCGCTTGGCTTGGCCAAGGCCGGTGTCGGTGGCCAACGGCAACTCGCGGAGGTTGGGATCGTCGTAAGGCTCCTCCTCCGTCTCGTCCGGCGGAGCGAAGGTCAACGGCTCGTTCGCCTTGTGTGCCAGTTCGCCAACCTCCATGGTCAGCGCCTCGCTTGGGTCGGCCTCAACCTCCAGACTGGCCGTCTTGGCCACGGTGGGTTTGCCTTCCCTCGTCGCTTCAGTGGTTTCAACCTCCGAATGCCCGGCGGTAAACCCGACCGACTCCGGCTCGGCAGTTTCGCCGCTTTCGGTTTCCTCCTCCGGCGGACGCTTGGCCAGCTCGATTTCCCCGAAGCGTTCCCCCTGAATGGCGATCAACTGCCTGAGCTTGGCCAGCTCGAGCACGGCAAGAAAGGTCGCGATGACCTCAAACCGGCTTCCGGCCGATTCAAACAACTCGATGAACCGGATCGATTCGCGCTTCTCAAGAATTTCCAGAATGAGCGCGATCTTCTCCGTGATGCTCCATTGGTCGGCAACGATCTCTTCCCTGTTGGCGGCACGTTGTTTTTCCGTTTCGTCGAACCGCTTGAGCACCTGGTTCACGGCGCCGATGAGGTCGAAAATGGACGCCTCCCTCGCCGCTTGCGGCAGCAGCGTCGACACTTTCGGCTTGGCTCCCTGCCGCTCGAAACTCTGCTCCCGCTCCCATGCCATCCGCCGGAAGTCGTCAGCCGCATCCTTGAATTTCTTGTACTCTACGAGCTGGCGGATCAGATCCCACCGCGGGTCTTCCTCCTCGTCCTCCTCGGAAAGCACCTGCAAATCAACCGGGAGCAGTTCCTTGCTCTTGATGTACATCAGCGTGGAGGCCATGACGATGAACTCGCCGGCGAGCTCGAGGTCGAACCGCTTCATCAGGTCGATGTATTCGCAGAACTGGTTGGCCAGCCTGACCATGTCCACCTCGTAGATATCGACCTCTTCCTTGCGGACGAGGTGCAGCAACAGATCCAGCGGCCCCTCGAACACTTCGAACTGGTATCGCAAATCGCTCATTGGCCTGCCGGGAGGGGTTTCAGCACGGGGACAATTTGGTGGACCACTCGCAGCTTCCAGTCGGCGAACGCCTCGCCGGTGGTCAGCACACCGTACGTGTCGAACTTGTAACTGTTGCCTCGGCCGTAGTAGCTGTCCGGGGCGACGTTGAAGGTCCACACGGAGCCGTCCTTCAGCGGCCGAGCAGCGCTGTGCTCGAGCTTGCATTTGCCGCGCAGGACCGCCGCCGTGGCGTCGGCCTTGGCTAGGCTGTCGTGTTCGTGCCAATGGCGAAACAGTCCGTTGCCGGCGACCAAGCGGCGCATCATCGGGTTGACCGCGGAGGAATGTTGGTGCGCCCGGAACACGCCGCGCACCCTGGCCTTCGCACCGGCGGAGGCGTCGAGCACGATTCGCGTGCCGGACTTGCCGTACACGAACCCGCGCCCGTCCATGTAGCCGAGCCCCAGCTCGCTGGCGAACACGGTGAAGTCGTTCCACATGAAGCCGTTAATCAGAGGCGACATCGGCGCGAGCGGCGTGTGGTCGAGAATCTTGGATTTCAAAAAGGACTGTCGCAAAGGATCCGCCGATTGCAGCAACCCCGGGTGCTTCGCCAGGAACGTGCCGCCGGTCACTTGGCCGAGCAGTTGATACGCCACCGCCGGCTTGGCATCGAGCAACGCGCCTGGTAGATATCCCGGCTCCATGCCGCCGTGGTTGCACTGAATAAAATCCGTGCCGCTGCCGACGTAAATCACAACCGGAAAAAAATCGTACAACCGGCCGATCAGCGCCGGTTTAAACTTTGTGGCGTATTTTTTCTGGCACTCGGCAAGGAAGCCGTAGGTCGAGATCATCTGCACGTCCTCGTGATTGCCGCGCGCCATGAACACATTTTCCGGGTTGGCGAGCTTGAGCCTCAGCAGCGTGTAGAGCACCTCGATGCCGTAGTTGCCACGATCCGTGTAATCGCCGAGGAACACCATGTAGCTGTTCGGCTTGGCCAAGCGGAAGCCGTCGAGCGTGCCGGCTTGGTTAAGCGAACCGAGCATGGCGATGAATGAGTGAATGTCGCCGTGAAAATCGCCGTGAAAGATCACCTCGCTGCCGGCCGGCACCTGCAGCTTTTGCGCGAACGGCTGAAACGGAATTGGCGGATTCAGGAAATAGGCGCGGTTGGTGTTGAAAAACTCGGTCACCTTTGGCTTGCCGCCGACCCAGTTCGCAGCGGATTCCATCGAACCGGTCTTGAACGACTCGAACGCCGCCAATAATGCCTTGGCCACCTCCTCAAAATCGGGCAACGCAGTCTCAAGTTTGGTCGTTGCCGCTTGGCGAAGTAGGACGCGGTTGGCCGGCAGTGCGACGCAGGCACTCTTCCAATCGGCAAATGTAGGGTATGCAGATGACTGGTAGGCGACCCTTTCGGCCAAGGTGGATTGCGCCAAGCCTAGCACCAGCACTAACAAGAGCGCTTGGCCAATCACACTCCGGGGGTGGCATCTCCTTGGCAACATCATCCAACCGGTCCGACAGAAATTGGGCCTGCGCCATTCAAATTACAAGGCAAAAGGAAAACATTGCGAACGGGAGTCCCGCCGCCTAGTTTACCGCCATCTGACTGACTCATGAGCAAATTAAATCCGCAAAAACATTTTCCCACCCGCCAATTCATTGCTGCATTCGCTTTTGCCATCTGCACCGTGTGGACTCAGGCTGGCGACTGGCCGCAATGGCGCGGCCCCACCTCGAATGCCCAAGTGGCCAAGGGCGATCGGCTCCCCGCAAGACTGGGCGATTCCCCCAAGGTCGTCTGGCGCATCGATGTTGGCCCCGGCCATTCCGCGCCTGTGACACAGGGCGATCGACTCGCAATCGCTGAGGAAAAAGATGGCCTTGAGACGCTACGCCTGCTCGATAAACGCACTGGCAAGCTGCTTTGGGAAAAGGCGTTCGGCGAAACCTACGAGGATCGCTTCGGCGCAGGCCCACGTTGCACCCCGCTCTTCGACGGCGACCGGATCTACGTGCAGACCTGCCGGGGCGAACTCAGTTGCCTAAGTGTCAAGGACGGCTCCACGCTCTGGGGCGTCGACTATCAGAAAAAATTCAAGGTCAAGTGGATCAAGAACAAAAGCCAAAATGAAGCCGCGGCAGCGCGCCGGGGCTACAGCGGTACACCGCTGGTCGAAGGAGATCATCTCATTTGCCAGGTCGGTGGCGTCCCCGGGACCGGGGTGGTTTGCTTCGACAAATTAAGTGGCAAAGTCATCTGGAAATCGCAGGACGACCTGGCGAGCTTCGCCAGCCCTTTGATCATGACGCTTGCCGGGAAGAGGCAATTCGTCACGCTCGCCACCGAGAAGATTCTCAGCGTGGATACTGAAAACGGCGAACTGCTCTGGAGCCAACCCGTTCCCACACTCTACTTTCGCAATGTCGTCACGCCGATCGCCGCCGGCAACAGCGTGATTGCCGCCTCCCATTCCGAGGGCATGCTCTGTATGAGCGGCACCGGCAGTAATGGCAAAGCCAACCGAAAATGGAACGCCCCCAAGCTCAAGATCAACCTCGCCACGCCGGTCGTCGTGGACGGCAGCCTGTACAGCTTCGCCGAGAAGGATCGGTTCATCTGTGTTGACACCGCCACGGGAAAACTGAACTGGGAGGAAAGCGGCTTCGGCAAGTTTTACGCCTCGACGCTGACCGACGGCAAACGAATGCTCGTGCTCGGCCAAATGGGTGAACTGGTACTGCTCAAAATCAACCCGAAGGAATACGAGGAACTGGACCGAATGCAGGTCTGTGGCAAAACCTGGAGTTTCCCCGCCTACGCCGACGGCCAACTCTTCGTCCGAGACCAGAAAAGTCTCCAGTGCATAAAGCTCACCGGCGAATAACCCCTTTGGCCAAGCGCTTGGCCGGCATCAGACGGTTTCCGGCGTGGGGTGAATCCACGGGGCGCGGTAGGGGCGGTTGAGCAGTTTGTTGGCCTCGGGGTCGTCGATGACGGTGTGTGTCTTTGCGTCCCATCGCAACGCACGGCCGCCCAGCCGCTGTGAGAGGTTGGCCAGGATGCAACTGACGGTGGAGATGTGGCCCTGCTCGATGTCGGCAACGGGGCGGCTGCGCTTGGCCACGGCATTGAGAAAATCAATCATGTGCACGCGCACCGCCGGGGCGACGTGCCGCTCGAGCGCCTTCTCGGTTTTGTCCTCGGGGTATTCCTCGAGTTCCATATTGACGTCGCGATGTACCGGCTTGGCCCCGCCGCCGCGCGGGATGAAGTCGTAGCTGTTCACGCTCAATTTCAGCGTGCCCTTGTCGCCGTAGAGGAACGCCGCCCACGGGTAGTCCGGGTCGGGCGCGTGGCCCCAGGCGCGGTGCTGCCAGACGACCTGCAGGTCGTCGAAGTCGAAGCATGCTGTCTGTGTGTCGGTGGTGTTGGCCTTGGCCTGTTTGTCGACGAGAATGCCGCCCTGCGACACGATGCTGCTTGGCCAGCCGAGGTCGAGCATCCAGCGGACTGTGTCGAGCATGTGCACGCACATGTCGCCGACGATGCCGTTGCTGTACTCGGTGAACGCCCGCCAGGTGCGCGGATGGCAAAGTTCGCTGTACGGTCGCCGCGGCGCCGGGCCGCTCCACATGTCGTAGTCGAGATTCGCCGGCGGCTGGCTGTCGGCCGGGTTGCTCCGGTTGCGCATGTGGTAGTAGCAGCAAACTTCGGCGTGGGCGACGTTGCCGAGCAGGCCCTTTGCGACGATCTGCTCGCGGGCCTCCATGAGGTGCGGCGTGCTACGGCGCTGCGTGCCCACTTGCACGACGCGATTGTATTTGCGGGCAGCAGCGAGCATCGCCTGGCTTTCGACGACGTCGATGCTCGTCGGCTTTTGCACGTACACATCGCAACCGGCCTTGACGGCGGCGATCATCGGCAACGCGTGCCAATGATCCGGTGTGCCGATGAGCACGAGGTCGAGTTTGTTTTCCTTGAGCAGCGTTCGGTAATCGCCATAGGTCTTGGGGCGTTTGCCGGATTTTTGCCGCTTGGCCACAATATCGGCTGCGCCGGAAAGCATTGTGCTGTCCACGTCGGCCAACGCAACCACGTCGACGGGAGCAACTTGGATGAGCCGGAGCAAATCCACCTTGCCGTACCAACCGGTGCCGATCAGCGCCACGCGCTTGGTCGGGCCGTTGGCGATATCGGCGGCGGTCGGGGCGATGGACGAGTAAGCCAAACCAGCCGCGCTGGCTTCCAAAAAAGTTCGACGGTTCATGCGCTTTTTTTAGCCGCTTGGCTTCCCGTGTTCAAGCTTGGCAAGCGCCGGATTGCCCTTGCCCAAGCAGGCCGGTAGGCTCCCGGCCATGCGTCCGTACAGGTTGTTGTTTGTTTGCATGGGGAACATTTGTCGCTCCCCCGCCGGTGAGGCTGTGATGCGCCACTTGGTCGGGGCCGAGGGCTTGGCCGAGCGGATCGAGTGCGACTCGGCCGGCACGATTGCGTTTCACACCGGCGACCCGCCCGACAAACGGATGCACGCGGCGGCGGCCAGTCGTAGCATCAACACCGGCGGCCAGGCGCGGCAGATCTGCAATGACGACTACCGTTCGTTCGACATGATTTTGACGATGGACGATGAAAATCTGGTGAATGTCCGGAACATGGCACCGGCTGGGGAGTGGCCGGCGGAAGTGCGGCCGTTTTGCGACTTTGTCACCGGGTCAACCGCGACCGAGGTGCCCGACCCCTACTACGGCGGGCCGAAGGGATTCGAGACAGTGCTCGACCTGCTCGAGGACGGCTGCGCCAGTTTGCTCGAACACGTTCGCAGCCAAGTCGCCGATTAACCGCCGATGTGGGACGAGATCGTTGAGCAAATTTCCGCAGCCACCGGGGTGGCGTTTCGCCTGGCCGATGCGCGACCGGTCGGCGGCGGGTGCATCAACGAGGCGTACCGGCTCGACGGCAATGGCGGCCCGTTTTTCGCCAAGCTCAACCGCGCTGACGAACTGGAAATGTTCGAGGCCGAGGTCGACGGCCTGCGCGACATCGCCGCCACCGAAACCATCCGCGTCCCCCACCCTGTTTGCCACGGCATCAGCGGCGGCCAGGCGTATCTCGTCCTCGAGCACATCGAGTTGGGCGGTGGTGGCTCGCAATCGGAGCTTGGCCGGTGCTTGGCCAAGCTGCATGCCGTGCTGCAGCCGAACTTTGGCTGGCGGCGCGACAACACGATCGGCAGCACGCCGCAGCCGAACCCTTCGAGCGACGACTGGGTGGCGTTCCTGCGCGAGCACCGGCTTGGTTTTCAGTGCCGCCTGGCCAAGCGCAACGCCCTGCGGCTCGACGGCGCGGACGACTTGCTCGACCAACTCGATGGTTTTTTCGCCGGCTACGAGCCGAGGCCGTCGCTGCTGCACGGCGATTTGTGGAACGGCAACGTGGCGTTCGGGCCGTGTGGCGAGCCGGTGATTTTTGACCCGGCAACGTACTGCGGGGACCGCGAAGCGGAGTTTGGGTTGACCGAAATGTTCGGTGGTTTTGGGAATGATTTTTGGTCGGCGTACGAAGCGGAGTGGCCGCTCGATCCCGGTTATCCGAAGCGCAAGCTGCTCTATCGGCTTTACCACACGCTCAACCATTACAACATTTTCGGCGGCGGCTACGGCTCGGCGGCGGAAGGCATCGTCAGCCGTTTGTTGCGGGCGCTGTAATAAAAAAGCCCCGGCCATGAGGGCCGGGGCCTGGTGGAAATTGGTTGAGTTACTCGTCGGCCCCGGCGGGTTGCGCCTCGGCTTCGTCTTCCTCGTCGGCGACAACGCTTGGCCCGGCGACGGTGTGCTGTTCGATGGATTCGATCCGGTAGCGCTTGGCTTCGTGATCGACTTCAAACTCAGCTTCCTCGCCCGGTTTCTTGCCAAGGAACGCCTGCCCAAGAGGCGTGAGGTAACTGAGGATTTGATTGTCGGGATCGCCGTCCCAAGCGCCAAGGACGATGAAGGTCTCCGGCTTTTTTGTGCTGAGGTTCGTCACGCCGACCTTGTTGCCGACGGTGATCTGGTCGGTCGTGGCGTCGGAGAAGTCGGTGCCTCGGGCGCGTGTCAAGTCGACCTCCAACTCGCCCTTGCGGGACATCAGCAGTTTCTGCATTTCCTTGGCTGCCTTGAACTCGTGGTTCTCGCGCAGATCGCCGTAGCTTCGGGCGATGGCGATTTCCTTCGAGTTGGCCGGGATCTTCACCTTGACCAGTTGCATGTACTCGAGTTTTCGCCGCTCGAGGCTGGCCCAGGAAACAATGAGGGCGTTGTCTTCCTTGGATTGTTCGCCGGAAATCATCTGCTGAATGGACGGGAACGCCTTGACGATGCGGCCCAGCAGCGAGCGTTTGTCCATGTCGTCAAAGCAGTTGGTCGCCTGTAGGGCACGCACCAAATCCTCGACCAGTTCAATATCAGCGGAGCCGATCAGGTCGGTGATCAACTCTTGGTCGCTAAGAATTAAATCTCCAAGCTTGCTGGTTTTCCGATCCTCAAAACGATCCCTCTCGATGGCCGCCATCATGGCGCGAAACACTTCCGGGCCGAGTATGTCGGCGAAACTATCGGAACGATTTTTGCCCAGCCACAGCATCAGGTCGGTGCTGGCCTCGTGTCGGCTGATGAGCTTGGCCAGGTTGCTCTTGAACTTGTCGAAGTGGCCGGTGTCGATGAGCATTTGCCCCAACTCACCCACCAGCCTCAAGCCGGCCTTGTTGATCAGTTCCAGATAGGTGTCGGTCCATGTGTCCGGATGAGCCTGCCGGAAAGCTTCAAGCGCGAGTTTCTGCTTGGCAGCGGAAAGCCCCTCGATCACTACGGCCAAGTCATCGGCTTTTTCAAAAATGGCAGCGGCGGTCGCCTCGTCTTCCTGCGGCTGCATTCCGGATTGCGAGCAGATTGCATCACGCAACAAAATCGCCTCAAGTGCGAGGGACGGCTTGAATGTCAGGTGATTCTTGATCGCGGTGTTCAATATTTCCAACACCTCGGTCAGCACCACCTCCTTGTTTTCGACGTCGGCGATACTCTTGTAAAGCTCGGTGGCAGCAGCCAACTGCGCCTTCAAGCCCTTGGCGTCGCGGATGTTGCTCATCAGTTTATTCGCCGGGGAAAGCTCCTCGGCATGGTAAACAATCGGCTCGGTTTTCTTGACCGGCAACTGGAAATGACCGTCGCTCTTCATTTCCTTCTTGGCGTCGGCCCACCATTTTTTCCAGTCCTCCTCGATGACATCCGGCACCAGCGACTCTTGAATCTGCGCCACGGTGGCCTGCCCGCCGAAGCTCTCGAGCACCAGCTTGATCAACTCAAGATGGTTCCGTGCAGCCGTGCGCTGCAGCCCGGCCAAGTCGGTGGCCTTGCGTGCCTGGATATGACTGGAACTGAGCGGCTTGAGAATGGTTGCCGCAAACCCGAGATCCATCGAGTGGCCCGGCTTGGCTTGGAAGTCGATGGTGATCTTGGCCATCAACGTATCCACCGTGGTGATCTTCCCGGAGCCCCACGAGCGGTGGGTGCAAAAACCGGCTGTCACCAACTCCGTCAGCGCATCCGTTAACTTGGGATCCAGTTTCCCGTCCAGGACCAGTCGCTTGAACTCGCTCTGGAGCTGGTCAGGTTGCTCTGCGGTGGCGGTTGCTTCTGCTGTTACTTCCTCTGTCATTGTGTCGTTCATCAGGTAAAACTCGGCCTGCGCCGCCAAAGCCGGCATCCTAGCGCCGTGCTGGGAAAGAAACCAAGACAAATTGCTCTCCAATCGTTGCTGCGCTCGCAACAAACTCACCGGGCCGTCGAGCCGATCCTCTCCCGCGAGTTCCGGTCCGCCACCCTCTCCCCCGCCGACACCGGCCTCTGCCGCGAACTCGTCTCCGGCTGCGTGCGCTGGCGGCGACTGCTCGACTGGCTTATCGAGCGCACCACCGAGGGCCGAGAACAAAAGCCAGCCGTGCGGGAGATTCTCCGGCTGGGCCTGTACCAGATTTTCTTCCTCAGCCGCATCCCCGAGCACGCCATCGTCGATGAGAGCGTCCGCTTGGCCAAGGCCGAGAAATGCCTCGGCCAAGCCGGGTTCATCAACGCCATGATGCGGCGCTTCCTCCG
>DQOE01000127.1 GCA_015658765.1 Verrucomicrobiota bacterium
CAGTCAATGGGCCTTTGGGCAAAATCCGGGATAAACAGGATAAATAGTCCGGCCGGTAAAAGCAGTCATATCAGGTAACCTGCCCTTTGATACCGGTCCGCGAGACGGCCACCCGCGATGTAGCCCAGGGCGAGGGCCACCAGCACCATCCCGATTTGGCTGGTCCACACGTAAAACCCGCCGCCGAAATCCTTGGCCAGGAACCGCACCCCCACGATTTCCAGGATCATCACCGCGAAGCCTCCAAGGAAGACCAGCAAAAACGCAATAAATTTCTGTTTTACCAAGTGTAACCGGGTTTTTTGTAAGAGCTTTAAATGTTGTCCGCTAAGGCGCATTCATTTTGAACGCTTGTTTCTTTAAATACCAGCCTACCCGGAACTTATCCTCTCTGCCTGGCTTTGCGATTTTAAAGCCCGGAAAAGATCGGGGAAATTGGTTCGATGCCGGTATTCCGGCATGCCTTGGCGCGCTGAAAACCTGTTTCATACACCGTGGTGATTTTTCATCAGGGGCCGTTGACGGGAGAACAAACCGTATCTTGAAGCTCTTTGATGCTTGTCAGCGTAAGGTTTGTTGCATCACTTTTTTGTGCGTTGAAATTTTTGTCCGAAACGTTTGCCGTTTGCTTTGTTGTTTGTGTGAATTTGATTCACGCGGATTCGCAGCACTTTGAGTTTTTTGAAAGCAAGGTGCGGCCGGTTTTGGTGAACAATTGCTATGAATGCCACAGCGGGCTGGCGGAGCGGCCTCGGAGCGGCCTCCGGTTGGACAGCCGGGACGCCATTTTGAAAGGGGGCAAGCACGGGCCGGCGATCATTCTTGGAAACCCGGATGAGAGTCGAATGATTCGTTACGTGCGGCATCAGGGCAAGAAGATGCCGGCTTTGGGCAAACCGAAGTTGAGCGACCTGGAGATTGCAGCCTTGGCGAAGTGGGTGGAGTTGGGGGCTCCTTGGCCCAAGGCAACGGTCGTGCCAACCACGGATAATTACGACTGGACCAGGGCTCGCGAACATTGGGCTTGGCGTCCCGTGAAAAAGGTGATCCCGCCGACGGTGTCGGGTGCGAGGGTGCGGAATCCAATCGACCAATTCGTCGCAGCGGGCTTGCGCGAAGCCGGCTTCAGGCAGCCGCCGGAAGCCAGGGCGTCCGTGTTTGTGCGCCGCGTGTTTTTGGATTTGGCGGGACTGCCGCCCACGCCGGATGAGTTGCGCGACTGGACGCAGCGGTTGGGGGGCGACTCCGCGGGCGAGCTAAACGATCAGGCGGTGTCAGTGTTGGTGGATTCCCTGCTGAACCGGCCCCAGTACGGCGAACGCTGGGGACGGCATTGGCTGGACGTGGCGCGGTATAGCGATGCGGGGGGCTGGACGCAGGATAACCGGTCGCATCCCAAGGCGTGGCAGTATCGCGACTGGGTGGTTCGCGCGTTCAATGCCGATCTGCCGTTCGACGAGTTCGTCCGAAGCCAGATCATCGGCGACAAGATGGGGCGCGAGGCAGCGGCCGGTACCGGCTTTTTTGCGCTGGGCCCGACATATGCCTCGGACGGCGGCGACCCGGAGAGCATCGCGCAGGCAAAGAGCGAAACACTCGACGATCGCGTGGACACTTTTTCGCGGGCGTTCCTCGGGCTGACGGTGGCCTGTGCGCGCTGCCACGATCATAAGTTCGATCCGATCCCGATTCAGGATTACTACTCGATCGCCGGTGTGTTCAACAATACGCGCGAAGGCGAAACGCCGTTGGCCGACAGGAAGGTGATAGACGCCTATCACAACGCCCGGAAACCCATCGATGCCCTGCACGACAAAATCCGGAAAGGCAAGAAGCAGCCCAAGTCGGACGAGATCAAGAAACAGATCGCCAACTGGCAAAAGGAGGTTAAGGAGCTGGAGGCGAAGGCCCCGCCAAAGTTCGAGTTTGCCCACACGCTGCGCGACATCGGCAGCGAGGACATGAAAGTGGCCCTGCGCGGCAATGCGCTGAAGCCGGGTGAGGTGGCGCCGCGGCGGTTCCTGCGCATCGTCGCCGGCAAAGACCGCGAGCATTTTAATCGGGGCAGCGGACGCGAGCAGTTGGCTAAGGCGGTGGTCGATCCGACCAATCCGCTGACGGCCCGGGTGTTTGTGAACCGCGTGTGGCAGCACCACCTTGGCCAGGGACTGGTGCGCTCACCGGACAATTTCGGCACGCTTGGCCAGGCGCCAACGCACCCAGAGTTGCTCGATTGGCTGGCCGCGACCTTTGTCGAAAGCGGCTGGTCGACCAAGGCGTTGCACCGGCTGATTCTCACCTCCGCGACCTATCGAAGCAGCAGCGCGTTTGATGAAACATCCTTTGCGAGCGACGGCGACAACCGCTCGCTTTGGCGCGTGACACCGCGCCGGATGGACGTGGAAACGTGGCGGGATTCCCTGCTTGCCGTCACCGGCGAACTCGACCTCAAGATGGGCGGCGGGTCGGTGGGGGACATCGTCGCCAGCAATCGCCGCACACTTTACGCCAAAGTCAGCCGCAACGCGCCTCTGGCTTCAGATAAATTTTTGCGCCTGTTCGATTTCCCCATTCCGCGGGCCAGCGCAGCCAAGCGCACGGCCAACGTCATCCCGCAACAGTTTCTGTTCATGATGAACAGCCGGTTCATGCTCGACCGTGCCCGCGCCCTGGCCAAGCGATTGGAGAGGGAGGCCACCGACGTGACGACCCGCATTGCGCGTGCCTATTTGCTGCTGTATGGTCGGCAGCCGACAGGTCGTGAGGAGCGCCTGGCCAGGGGATTCCTGAAGGGCACCCAGCCGGCCGACAGCCGGTTGACGCGCTGGCAACAGTACTGCCAGGCGTTGCTCAGCGCCAACGAGTTCATGTACATTCGTTAAGCCTTTTCAAACGATGCAACTTCACCGCAATCCACTCCCTCCGATTTCGCGGCGTGACGCCCTGCACCGCATCGGCGCGGGCTTTGGCAGCCTTGGCCTCGCCGGGCTGTTTAACCAAAGCGCCACCGCCG
>DQOE01000074.1 GCA_015658765.1 Verrucomicrobiota bacterium
AGGAAAACCGCCGAGGTCCACAGCATGACAGCCAGCATGGACAACAGGAATCCCAGCCAGATGACGGCCTGAAAAAAACGAACCGCCGGACCGTAGCGTCTCCCGAGAAATTCCGGCAATGTGCACACGCCGCTGCGCCAGTAGAACGGGACAAAAACAAACGCGACAATCACCATCGCCGGCACGGAGCCGAGCCAGTCGAAATTGGCTTGCGCCAATCCGTATTTGTAGGCGGCTCCCGCGCCCGAAACCATGTCGATCGCCCCGATGTCACTGACAACGACCGACATCCCGATGGCCCAGAACGGGAGTGACTTGCCGGCGAGAATAAAATCGCCGGACGACTTGACGTAACGGCTGAACAGGTAACCCAGCACCAGCACCGCTCCGAGGTAGGCGGCAATGATGATGGTATCAATGGGTGTTAAAATACTTTCAGCAACTTCCATTTCTTAACAGGTTACAGGTGCGGATTGGTTTGTTTGTGCTCAGCGATTAGCGCTGCGTTTCGTTCGTCGTGGTTTGCATTGCTGCTCTGGTACAACTCCGGCTGTCTGCCGGAGGCGTTTAACATCTCGGTGGCCCTGCACGCAATCATTTGCATGATCAAACAGCCGGTGACCGTCGAGGTGGCGCCAACAAAAAGGCCGCTCCCGGGCAGCGGGACGCAGGCATCGCCCTCCACGCCGCAATTGTCGATCACCAAGTCGACCACATCCCCGAGCCGCTTGCCGCTGGGATGGCGGGAGGCCCACTTGGCACTGTGCTCGGAATTGAGGACGGCGATCGTCCGAACGGAACGCTCTTTCGCCACCATGGCCAACTCTACCGGGCAGGCGTTGCGGCCTGAGTTCGACGCCACGACCAACACATCGCCACCGCTCATCGGGTACTGCTTGATCAACTCCCCGACAACATCGGGATCTCTCTCCGCCTGGGTGGAAGTGGATGCGCTCTCATGCAGCATGAGAGGCGGATGGAGCATCGGGACGACTCGCGCCAGCCCGCCGGCCCGGTAAAAAAGCTCCTCAGCCAGCATGTGCGAATGACCCGTGCCGAAAACATAGACCAAGCGACCGGCATTCATGGCCTCGGCAAACCAACCGGCCGCCGTCTCGATTTGGGTCATTTGAGAATCGCCCAAGGCCTCAATCTGGCCCTTAACCGCCTGGTAATATTTCCCGGCAAGATTCATGATTTGCGCTTGGCCAAGCGGGCCGCAACGTCGTCCACCTTTGTTGGCACAATTTTTTTCAATGCCATCAGCGCTGCTCCCTCCACTGCCGACAAGGCCGGCGACTCGACGGCATGCGTGCGCTTGGCCTTGGCTGATAATTCCGTCACGAACGACTCGCGGACTTGCGTGTTATTCGCCAACACAGATCCGCTGACGTGGACCACCCCGGGCCACTTGGCCGAGTCCAGCCTGGCCACCAACGGTTCGCAAAGCCTGGCCAAGCGCACCCCCGCCCGCCGGAGGATGCTCAACCAAAACGGCTGCCCGTTCAAATCACTTGTGGCAACGAACTGGCTCAGCCCGGCCAAGCGCTGGGCCGACTCGACCTCGGAGTAAATCGCGGGAACCAATTTTTGAAACTCCGGGATGTTAAAATAACGGCAAATCAAATCTGTCAAACCGGTGGACTGGGTTCCGTTGCAGGACTCGACACTTGCGTGTATTAACACCTCGTTGGCAATCCAATGAGCGCTCCCGGGGTCGCCGCCGATCATTGGCCCCAAGCCTCCGGTGGTCTGGCAGCACCCGTTACCGTCCATGGCGGCCGCGATGGATCCCGTGCCGGAAACCACCAGCAGTCCCGGCGCCCCAAGGGTCGCTCCATATAGCGCGGTGACAACATCGCCGACAACGGTCAGCAGATCCGCAGGCAACAGTCCGCCGCAGACGTTGGCCGCCTCGGCAGGATCGAGTGACGTGAACAGGGAAGCCGTGCCGACAACCGTCTGCTCCGCAGCCGAGCCCAAACCGTGTTCATCACTGAACTGTTGAATTATATCCGCAAGGGATGCCCTGAATTTGCCGGGGGATGTCGTGTTGTAATTCAGCGGCCCGCCACTAACCTCGCCGAGGAGGTCGCCATCGACGGACACGGCGATGGCCCGGCTGCGCGTGCCGCCGCCGTCGATGCCAATGACAAACGACACCGCCATCAGGCAGAGCCGCCCCCTTCGTTGAGCCGTTTTCCAAGATAGATGGCTTGATTCTCTCCGCTCCCGTCGCGGGCCAATTCTTCAAACCCCAGTTTCAAATAAAAACGATGGGCGCGATCGTTTTTTGCGCTCATGCCCAAGTGCACGCCCGGCGACCCCTTGGCGGCTATCTTGGAGGCAACCTCGTCAATCATCCTGCGGCCAAGGCCCCTGCCCTGCGCCCTTGGCACAAGGTCGATATGCAGCTGGGAGGGGTACAGGTCATACGGTTCCGGGCAGTAATAATCCGGGTGGTGATACAGGTGATACACCTGCTCCAACGGGGTCCACCGGGACGGGTCGCCGCCGGGTTCAGGAAAATCCCGGGCCAAGCCAGGCCGCCATTCCTGCTCGTACCGGTCATACAGTTTGCGTGAATCCATTGCCCCAAGGCAGTAGCCGCAGACGCCCTTGCCGTCCTCGAGCACCAGAGCCAAGTCCGGCTCATACTTCAGATACGGCCCCACATAAATTCTGCCAAGCGCATCGGAGTCTTCGGTGAACAGCGCCTCCCCTTCATCTCCGTGGTCGCCGGTTTTCAGGCAGACCCAGTAAGCCGCTTCCCTGTCCGCGGGCGTTGCTTTTCTGGTTTTAAATTCTTCCGGCATCGTATTGGGCTACTCACCAGCGGGCACCAACGCTCCGTCGGCCCGGAACGAAATGAGTTGCTGCAACCGTTTCACAAGACCTCCCCGGTAGGTTCCCGGCAGATAGTTCTCCGAGCGACAGAGCTCAGTTGCAGGGTCTCCGCCCGCCAGTTTCCAGTCCATGTACTGCTCAATCATTTCCAGTTCCTCACGCAGTTCCCAAACCTGCCGGTTGAAGGCATAAAACAGTTCCCGGCGGTGAACCTCGGTCAACTTGCGAGCCAACTCAACGACTTGACGAATTCGTTTCCGAAGCCGGCCCTGCCTGTCACCCCAGTCATCGGTCGGTTGCGTTACGATAAAACGAACATCCTGATAAAGTTGCTCCGCGAGTTCGCCATTTTCATGTGGCAAATAATATGCGTCACACATCAGCGTCAAGTCATCGAGTGTAACACCGTCTTCGCCTACGGTTGAAAAGCGAGGCAACCAAGCCTCAAGTGCCTCATCATAGGCACCCCTGCTGCCCCATGGGTCGGAGGCGCTCAAGTAGCTTGCCAATGTTTTTAGAGCGACATAATTGGCCTCGTACTCGCAATTCGGATTGATCAGGAACCCAGAGACTTCCCCCCGCAGTTCAAGTGAACGGCCGGAATAAGGCCCAAGAAAAACTCGGGCCATGTCATAGTCATTAGCATGCAGATTATCCCATATAATTGGCTTGCGCTGTATAGTTTCCCGCAACTCGCTGATACTCTCGATGGTTATTTCCCGGGATATAATTTCCGGCCCTGTCCAGAACAGATCAATATCAGAGTCAAGATACCGGCCCACTTCGTTCAAGTAGTTCGCCCCCCCGTGTTGATTGTCTGCCATCCGTTGGCAATAAGGTGTGGGGCAAAAAATCAACCTGCCGCCCGGCTTGGCCAGGAGCTCGCTGTAGATGGCATTGGCCATCTCACACTGCGCCTTGGCCAAGCTGCCAAATGCGACGCTGTCGGCCTGCC
>DQOE01000303.1 GCA_015658765.1 Verrucomicrobiota bacterium
AAAAAGCGGCAACTGGGTGGCAGCCAGTTTTGGGAGCAGCAGCACCTGGTCTGTCTCGACCTGAAAACAGGCGAAGCAATGTGGTCAAAGCCGCTCAAAATCGTCCCCGGCGAAGTGGCGCTTTATCTGGCTCACGGCGACGGCAAACTCGTCCTGGTTTCCTCGGGCAGCGCGTCTTACAACACGTACGCTTTCGACGACAGCAACGGTGAAATCGCGTGGACGCGGAAGATCCCGTGGCCATCGGATCATCACGGTGGCCATATGGCCCGGCCCGCGATCGCCGGTGGAACAGTTTACGTCCGGCCCGGCGCTCTGTCGCTGGCGGACGGTAAATCGCTAAAACTCCAACTGCCCGGCGGCGGTTGTGGCACGTACGCGGCGACGGAGAACGCCCTGTTTTTCCGCTCCGGAAACGTCACCATGTGGGATCGGCAAAAGGGCAAAACCACCAGTTGGAATCGCCTCCGACCGGACTGCTGGCTGAGCACGATCCCGGCGGCGGGGCTGTTGCTCTCGCCGGAAGGCGGCGGCGGCTGCAGCTGCGGTTCGTGGATGGAGACCTCGATCGTTTTCGCCCCAAAAACACTCAAATAACCGAAACAACTTTTCAGGCTGAAATGTCCGGGAGCCATTTAGGCAAGCAGGGAAAGATCGCGGTGATGGTCGCTGCAGGACGGCACGGCAACCCGTCCCCGCTCCCGGTCAGAGTTTCACCGTCACGCTTGCGGTGGCTGCTGACGCGGGGTCGCCGCGTTGGTCGAGCGACCGTATAATCTCCCTTGCCGAGCGTCGCACTTTGCCGCTGAACTTTTCCTCGCCGTTGACGGTGATGCTCACCGGCTCGTCGAGGTTCACGAGTTGATCCGACAAGCGCACAACCAGGCGCTTGGTGTTCTCCGCGGTGATGGCGATCGACTGGCCATCGACCTCGGCGGTCATTCGCTGGCCCTTGGCCAACTGCTTCTCCGGAATCTGCAGCCAATAAAATCGCGAGGTGATGCCATTGGCTTGCCGCCAGATTATTTTCGACGGCCACGGGTTGCGGGTGAACTTGGCCATCCACGGCAGCGACTCGGCGTCCTTCCCTTTCATCCAATGCCCCATCTCCGGGTAAATGCGCACCATGTGCTCGTAACCCTTCGGGTCGCCCTTGCGCAGGTCGGCCAACAAGCCCTTCCATTTCCCGGCGACCTGGTTGCGTTTGTACGCGCCGTCCTTGCCGCCCATGAACAAGCCGAAGCCGATGTTGCGCAAGTTGTCCGGCTTGGCGTCGTTCGGATGCCCGGCCATCATCGAGGCCGCCGCCCAGCGATCCGCCATGCGCGGCGCGAGCTGGTAAACGCCGTCGCCGCCCGCCGAGTAGCCCATGAGATAAACACGGTTCGGATTCACCCCGCGAGTCGCCACGTAATTCTCGATCAAGCGATCAAACAAACCGTCGATGTGAGACTGATGCCACAGGTTCCACGTGTCAGTCGGCGCGCGCGGCGCGACGTAAATTCCCTCGGCCGGCTGGTAGAGCTTAATCTGGTTTTTCCACTGGCTGTCGTTCACCTGGGTCGGCGCACCGCCGCCGCCGTGCATCGAGATCCACAGTGAACGCCCGCCCTCCGGCGCATCGCCGAAAACTTTCTCGAGATAGCGCAACTTTTTGTCCCCCAATTGGATGGACTTGGCCTCGATCTCGCCGGCACGCTGCTTGGCCAGGCGCCTGCAGTGATCGGTCCAAAGCAGCTCGATCGCCTTTTTGGCGTCTGCCTTGGACAGGTCGCCCTTGGCCCAATCGCCGGGGAGAGTATCCGGGCGCACATTGGAGGGAGCGGCCAGCCAAGCGGTCACAGCGGCGAGTTGCGACGTCTCGATCGCCGCTTGGCCGGGGAGATCGTCCCACTGGACATCGACTGTCACGCCGCCGTCCTTGGCCCGGCGAATGGGGATTTGCTTCACCTCGTCGCCCTTGGTGAATCGCAGCCAAAGCGGCGTGTTCGGGTTGCACGTGAAGCCGGCGATGTCGTTGAGGTCGGCGCGGCCAGCCTTGGTTTTGCGCGAGGCGATCACCTTGTGATTGGCGTCGAGCAACTCGGCACGCACCTCGATTCGTTTGCCGCCCTGCTCGCGCACGCGCACGAACAAATCGGCCCCGGCGTTTTCACGGCTGCTTCCGCCGGTGTACCGGTCGGTGACGTTGAACGCGCTGACCTGCCTGGCGTCGATGTCCCAAACCATCGGGAACCGCGTGCCGGTTTTTTTCCACGACGTCGCGTAGATCGAGTGTTCCCAGTTGGACTTGTCGGCCTTCGCCGCCGCGCCGACAAACCAGCCGCGGTTCAGACCGGCGGCGTTATATTCGTCTGATCCAGTGAAGTGCCAGCCGCCGTCCCAGATCTCCGACCACGTGTGATTGCCGCGATTGTTCGTCCACAGCGGCGTTCCAGCGACGCGCGATGCAATGCCAACCGAGCGACAGGCATCGACGAGAATTATCGACAAGCCGGTGCACGTCGCCCTGCCCTGCGCAATCGACTCGGCCGGACTTTGGTTCGGCTGTTTGCGGCCGGTATTGTAGTGGACGTTGATGAGGTTAAAAATCTTGCTGTTGATCGCCTGCACCGCCTCGGTGGCTGTCGACGCCTTGGCCACGATGGCACGGCACTTATTGTAAAACTCCGGCCGCCAACGCTCGCGCGTCTCGTCAAGACTGGCGTACGGCAGCACATCGTTGAAAAACAACTCCTCTGACAACTGGGCGCACCATGGGAACTCCGAACGCGCCTTAAGCGCCAGATCGAGATTCTCGGTGAGGAACTCGCGATCGATCGAGGTGAGATCGTCCGGTGGCATGCCCTCTACGAGGAACTCGGCGGCACGTTTACCAAGGTCGCCGTGTGTTTTTTGGGCAGTGGCGATGAATGCCTCGAGTCCGCCGCGGTTGTCACCGGCCTTGTCCAGGGCGGCATCGAGCGCCTCACCCGCTTGGCCAAACACAACGGCACCCGCCAGAAAGCAGACGGCAACAAGGGCTTTCATCCTGTGCATAAACTGAATCCGCATGCGCGGTACGTTACCCGCCCGCTGGGGCAAGATCAACGATTGGGAGAGTTGATGACCCACAGCGCGGGACCCCGCCGACTGGAGGGGAGCTTGGTTGCTAAAACTTGTTAACCGCATCAAACCCGGAGCTTTAAGTACACTTTCTTTCCGAAGGCATCCAGTGCGAAGAGCGTTCCACCAAAGACCATCTCCTGGTTTAAGGATGACTCCCATGTTGCCTTCTGTTCGGGTGTCAAAAGAACCACCGCCAACACCGGGCGACTGTCATAGCGACCTTTCATGACATAAATCTCGAGAACGGCCAAAAAACCGTTTTCGGCCTCGAAATGGCGATCGTAACTCAACCGGTCTATCGATTTGAGAAGGCCGTTCCAAGCAACGGATTGCCCCTCAAACTGATCCTTGAAAATCTGTTCTGTATCAAAAGTGACAACCCCCTCCCCCATGCAAGTCTCACAAAAGAACTCGACCGTTATCGATCCATCATCCGTTGGTTCATCTTCAGGACTGCTTTGCTCGATGGCCTCTTCAACATCCCCCTCCTGCTCTCCGGTGTCTTCGAGTGACACGGGTGCCGGCGCTTCCAGTGAATAGACAGCCTCAACCACGCCAACCCCGGGGTCACTCTCCGGGGTTTCAATCACTTGTTCAGTGCTTACGAAATCTTCATCCAAAGCGTCCCCAATCTCGAAGCGCTCCCGCTCAAGCTCCCCCTGCATCTGCTTGAACTCGGTGGGCTTATTCTTTTCTTCTTCCAGCTTCACCTTTACCTCTGAGAGTTTCGGGGGAGGAGGCAAAATATCACGCTGCTGCTCAACTTGACGGCGTCTCAGGTCTTCGGGCTCATTGGTTTCGTTGGATTCACTATGGCCCATGGAGGCTGGCTTCACGTACGGGAGACCGTATTCCCCGGAGACGACGCGGCGAAAGTTGCCCTGCAAACTGGTGAGCGGCCAGACGATGAAGATGATGTCGGTAACCAGCCAGACGAACTGCCCCAGCCAGCAGAGAAACACCGACCCGATGGTCGGCAGCAGATAGACAAACCCAAACGTCTTCCAAAATGCCGCTGAATAGTTGTTGCTTCGCAACGCGAACCAGCAGCCGGAGTAGTACAACGCAAACAGGTCGCCAAAGAACACAGCGACGAACAGGATGCCCATCATTCCCATGATGGAAAACCCGATTAAAGCCTCATTCGAACCCCAGCCGGCGCTGACGATGCTCAGGAGGATCGCTGCCAAGGGAAGTGATGCCAGGACGATCACCGGCCACATCCAAAAACGCACCATCGCGGCGAAGTGACCGCGCCGGAAATGCCGCTCGTCAATTGGCGTCACGAGGATCTGCTCCAGTGCACCGCTGGCCTTGGCCTCATGGATGGTCGTCACCGCGTGTCGCGCCACCTCGAGCCTTATCCAAAACGAGGCCACCCAGATCAGGCTGCCCATTATCCACCAACTCTCACCAATCACCACGCCACCCAGCGCCATGTAGCCCAGAAGCAGAGCCCCAACCGTAATCATCAAAAACATCAGCAACCGCCGGGAAACCCGGAAGGTGCGCATACGCCACACGAGCCAACCGGCCGGGTTGGCATCGAGCAGCGCCGCCTGCTGCACGGCGCTTGGCCGTGACGCGTCGCCGGTCGGGCGCTTGGCCAAGCGGGGGGTCTGCTGTCTTAGTTTGGTTTCGCGCCAGCGATACGGAATGATCCATGAGGCCAAGGCGAGCAGCGCCGCCGAGACGGCCAAGCCGCCGCCCAGCCAACTCCAGTACCCTACAAAACCGGCCACCGGCGCCCCGATCACCGGGGCAGAGGCGTTGGCCATGGCAAACCCGGGGCTGAGTAAGTGCAGGACGCTCGAGGCGCCGCCGCTCCACAGGTAAAACAGCGGTAGCATTGTCACGCTTAGCAGCGAAAAAAATGTCCAAAAAATCGCCCGGCCTGTGTGCCAACTGAGCGCCGAAAAAAACATCCCCAACGAGAGCGAAAAAATGAGAATGTTCAGCAGCGCGCCGATGGTTCGCCAGAGTTGGTCGTTCGTCACGCCGCCCATCAGCAGCGGCAGCGCGAGCACCGGCAGCACCGCCAGCACGCCGTAAAACGACTTGAGCGATGCGGTGATCATCTTGCCCAGCACCACGTCGTACCCGCGCAAATCTGTGAGGAATAACAGCCCAAGCGTGCCGTCGGTTTTCTCGCGCGTGAGCGTGCCGGTAGTCGTCCACAGGCCGGCGAGCAGGCAGTAGGCGAAACAGGCCCAGGCAAGGATGGCGAAGAAAATGTCGCCCTTCATCATACCGCCCCCCAGGGAGGCGATTAGCAGCCAACCGCCTCCAAACAACACCGCCGCTATGGCGATGATCCAGCGTGACAGCCACGAGCCGATCTTTCGGGAAGCAATCCCGAGTTCGCGCTCGACGATGGGCAGGCTGGTCATTTCACGGGCACAGGGTCAGGCACCGGCAGCACGAGCGGCCATTTGGCGGAAGTTGGCTTTCAAGTCGTTCATCGCACGTAATCCCCAAAAAAGATTGTTGGCAAGGCAAACAAAAAACCAGAGTCCCAAAGAGAATGCTTCATTGAACCAGTCAGGTGCTCTGGGATTCAAGAGCTCACCAATGACAACGGTCAAAAAAATAACGCCCAAAAAAATGATCCATGGCAGAAACAGGATGCGCAAAGCCACGCCACTCGCGCTGAAGGATGGTTTGCGGGAAGTCAAACTGAGCTGCATGCCGACAAAGTGCATTGCCCATATATCCGCCACCAGTATAGCCAACCCGACGAAGTAGTAGGGCCAAGTGTCCCCATCCGAGTCAAACATCATGAATGGAACGGTGGCCAGCACGAGGCCAAGCGGTAGGCCGAACTGCCACAAAAGTCGCCGCGCCTGGCCAAATGAGAAATCGCTAAAGTTCAATGGGGTTGCCAGCAGCAGTTCCAACGAACTCTGCTGTCGATCCTCCCGGAAACGATCACACACCGCTGAGACGATCCAACATTTGAAACAGGCAAACGTGCACCATAGCGTGGTGAGGTGCACCTCCTCATCCAGCCACCATCTGCCATTTTCCAGCAATCCCCACAACCACAACATAAACCCGGCAAACAAAGCCGCCCAAACCAGCAAGGGCTGCCAACGCCACCGAGCTCCCAGCCAATAAGCCGGGTTATCGTTGAGTAGCTTGGTTCGGCGTGAAATCGCCTCGGCCGGGCGCAGCTTGGCGATAGCGCTTGGCTTCGCCTCCCGGTCCTGCCAGGCGCGCGGCGTCCGCCAAACTGAAAACCCAAGCGACACGAGGCCAACACTGAGCGCAGTCGCAAGCGACTGGTAAAAAAAAGGAGAGTTTCCAGAGAAGTTACCACTGAATGCCAACGGGAACATGGCTCCCGAACTGAAACAGGCCAAAAACTGAGACTCTGAACTGTTGATGTGGTTATACTCATCCAACACGATGCTGATGACCGGAATCCCGAAGTTGAGAATGAGGATGATGAGAAACGTCATGACGATCGCTGTTTTGGACGACTTGAACTGCGCCGAGCAGGCCATACCCACCGAGAGCGACATGAACAGCGCTGCAAACAATACCCCAACCATCCGGCCCACCTCCGCCGGATCCACCCCGCCCATCAGCAACGGCACCATCATCACCGGCGCAACCGCCATCAGGCCAAACACCGCCTGCAACGAACAGGCACTCATCTTGCCCAGCACCACGTCGAGCCCGCGCAGGTTCGTCAGGAACAACAGGCCGAGCGTGCCGTTGCGCTTCTCCTCGCTGAGCGTGTCAGCCGTCAACCTCACGCCGGCCAGGTTGCAGAAGAAAAAGGCAAAGCCGGCAATCACGCCGAAAATTATCTGGCTGAATTGATGCGGCGGCGCATTATCCATCCGCATGACAATGAACATCCACGCAAGAACAACAATGGCAGTGAGCGCCGTGACAAAACGGATGAGCTGGGTTTCCCTCCTGCGGGAAGCCACCAGCAACTCACGACCAACAATGGGAAAGGGATTCACCTTGGGAGTTTCAAGTTATCGGTC
>DQOE01000046.1 GCA_015658765.1 Verrucomicrobiota bacterium
ATCGAACCACTGGCCCCATTGTTGGCGGTCCCAATATTGAATAACGGATTACTATTGCCGGTGTTGGCCTCGGAAAATAGCCTCAAATCATTCTGACCGTTGCCGTCGACCTTCGACCACATGGAGACGGTGTGGGACTCGTGCTTGTTGGCCGGCAACTGGTCGGCCGCATCGTGCACCCGGCTCAGCAATGTCTGCTTCTCGTTGGAGAACGAGAAGGCATTGCCGATTCTGCCTTCAACCACATCCTCGGCGCTCAGGTTGGTCAACTCCATGTCGTAGCCATTGACCAGCTCCGGCGTCTTGGTGCCCTGAACCTCGTCCAAAGGCCAATAGGCAACCAGGCCGTCCTTGAGTTGTGCGTTCAGGGTGGCAAAGCCAGCGAAAAAAAGCGCCGACAACAGTAGTTTGGGGATATGGCGATGTGCATTCATAAGAGATCGGGTGGGGAACGCTGGGCTTCCGTCACCTGCCGGTCAAGCCCAAATATTGGCCAAGCGCTTGGCCAAGCGCACAAAAAAAACGGCGGGGCTCAATGCCTCGCCGTCGTAGGAAAGTTTATCGCTTGGCGATGCGCTATTTCTTTTGGCGTCGGACGTCCTTGGCTTTCACGGCCAGCGCCTTCTTGCCGATGCGCTCGCGCAGGTAGGTGAGCTTGGCCCGGCGAACCTTGCCCTGCCGGTCGACCACCACCTTGTCAATGCGCGGCGAGTGAACCGGAAACACACGCTCGACACCCTCACCGTAGCTGATGCGCCGGACGGTGAACGTCTCGTTCATGCCATGGCCGCGCCGGCCAATCACGAGCCCGGCGAACACCTGAATTCGTTCTTTCTCACCCTCGACCACCTTGGTGTGCACCTTGACGGAGTCGCCCACGTTGAACTCGAGCGGTTCCTTGCGGAGTTGCGCCGACTCGACCTTGTTTAAAAGTTCCTGATTCATTTTACTCTCTTCCGCTTAACACTCACAGCGCCGGTCTCCCGGCAAAAACTCACTCCAGCAGGTCGGGCCGCCTCTGCCCGGTTCGCATCCGCGCCTGCTCCCGCCGCCACCGCTCAATCGCCGCATGGTCGCCCGAGAGCAACACTTCCGGAACGGTCATCCCCCGGAACTCCGCCGGCCGCGTGTATTGCGGATACTCCAGCAAACCATCGCTGAACGACTCGTCCACCGAACTCTCGTCATCGCCCAGCACGCCCGGCAACAACCGCGTGACGGCGTCGATGATCACCATCGCCGGCAGCGCGCCGTTGGTCAGCACATAGTCGCCGATCGACAACTCGTCATCGGCAAGACACTCGCGCACCCGCTCGTCAAAACCCTCGTAGCTGCCGCAAACCAGCAGCAAGTGCTCCTCGCCGGCCAGTTCCTGGGCAATCTCCTGCCGGAATGGCCGCCCCGCCGGGCTGGTCAGGATCACGCGGGTCTTCTCGCCACGCAACCCCTCCACCGCCTCAAACAACGGCTCCGGCTTCATCAGCATCCCCGGCCCGCCGCCAAAAGGCCGGTCATCGACCTTGCGATGACGGTCGTGCGTGTAATCACGCAGGTCACGGATGCCGAGCCGAAGCCGGCCCGATTCGCACGCCCGCTTGATGATGCTCTCATCCAGCGGCCCCGGGAACATCCCCGGGAACAAGGTCAGCACATCAATTTTCATGGCTGCCCAAAAAATCCTCACCGGCCATCAGGGCCGGGTGACGCCGGGTCACTCGTCCGCGGCGTCGTCCTTCTCATCGAGCACTTCCAGCCGGGTAAACTTGCCCGCCTTGGCACTGCCAGCCTGCATCAGGGAACGGATGGCGTTGATGGTCCGCCCCGACTTCCCGATGATTCGCCCGACATCCGTCGGGTCGAGGCGCAACTCGTAAACCGTCGTGCGTTCCTGCTCGACCTTGGTGATGTCCACCGCGTCCGGATGATCGACCAGTCCCTTGACCACCTGTTCCAAAAAAGCCTGCATGCTGTTTAATTGTCCGCCTTGGGCGCGTCGGCTTCGTCGGCAGCGGGTGCTTCCGGCTCGGGTGCTTCCTCGGGCGCGTCGGCTTCGTCGGCAGCGGGTGCTTCCGGCTCGGGCGCTTCCTCGGGGGCGGATGCCTCGAGCGCAGCGGGAGCTTCCGGTTCCGTTGCCTCCTCAGCGGCGGGTTCCTCCGCCACGGCAACTTCCGCAGCGGCTTCTGCGGGTTCCGGCGCAGCCTCCGTTTCTGCCGGAGCCTCGACGGCTTCAGCCGCCGGTTCTTCATCGGCCACTTCCACCGGACCCTTGCGGGCCTTCTTGATGAAGGAGTTCACCGTGTCCGACGCCTGGGCGCCGACGCCGAGCCAGTAATCAACCCGGTCGAGGTTCAGGGTGAAATTGTTGTTCTTGAGCAGCGGATCGTACGTGCCGATCTCCTCGATAATCCTGCCATCACGCGGCGAACGACCGTCTGCCACCACAACGCGGTAAACCGGTGTGTTCTTCTTTCCGAAACGCCTTAAACGAATTTTAACCATGACTGTAAAACATATGATTTCGCAGAGATTTGAAGTGAATTAGCCTGCAAAATCAAGACTGCCCCGAAATTGGGGCCGCGCACCGTATTCGCTCCCCACCCCCATTGCAACCTCCTTTTTGAACTTTTTTGCCTGTTTTTCGGGGCCTTTTTAGCCTTTGCGAATAATGCATCGCCCGTTTGGCCAAGCGCATTCCATGGCTATCGGCTCTGCACAATTCCGTTGCGAAGATGGCCAAACTACCAGAGTTATCCGCCTATCGCGGGCCTTTTGCGAAGTCTTCCAGAAAGGCTCGCGCCTTATCGTCCAATATGGCGCGCAGGGTTTTGACGGCTTCCATCGGGTTGTCTGTCGCGTGGATTGCAGCCCTGCTGAATGAGGTCGGAGCCGCTTTGTTAATGGCCGCCCGAATCGCACGTTTGATTAG
>DQOE01000274.1 GCA_015658765.1 Verrucomicrobiota bacterium
CACGCGCCATTCGCTTTCCGCATTGGACTCGCCTTGATACCACAGCACACCAGCGATGGGCAGCGGCCGAAATGGGGCCACGGCGGTGTCCCACATAAAGGCCGGCTTGAAGGAATGATTCGGGCCAAGGTCGTCGCCGGGAATCAGTTCGTTCGCCGCCAGCGCGCGTTTCAAATTGGATCCGCCACGCTCACGGCACCACGGCTCGAGGCTTTTATTGGTGAGCCAATTGCCGCGCACCATCGCCGCCAATTGCGGATGCGCGGCCAAGGCCTCGCGGCGCACCCATGCTTCCGCCGGCGTGCCGCCGGTGGATACGTTGATGAGTCCCACGGGCACGTCGATTTCGGCGAGCAGTTTTTGGCCAAAGAAAAACCCCACGGCGGAAAACGGCGCGGCGCTTCCCGGCGAGCACACGCGCCATTGGCCTTTGCAAAATCGTTCCGGTGACAAGCGCGCGATGAGTTCGGGTGTATAATCGCCACTGCCACCGCGCGCGGCGCTCACAAAATTCAGCAACCGCAACCGCGTATGTTTCGCCGCCGGAATGGAGGTCTTAGCGGTGGCGGCTTTGGAGAGTTGCCATTCCATGTTCGACTGCCCCGCGCACAACCAAACTTCGCCGACAAGAATGTCCACGAGCGTGGTTTTGCGTTGGGCGGTTTGGACCGTGAGCGTAAGCGTTTGGCCGGCGGCTTTCAGCGCGGGGAAATTGACTTTCCATTTTCCATTGGCATCGGCGGTGGCAGTTTGTTTTCGGGTTCCCAAAGTGACGGTCACCTTCGCCTCGGGCTTGGCCGTGCCCCAAACGGGAAGCGGCTGGCCCTGCTGCAAAACCATATGACTGCCGAAGGCGCGCGCGAAACGCGGCGGCAAGTTCAGCCCTTTGCGAAGCTGGCGCGAAAGCCGTTGGGCGAACTCCGCGTGCTTCGATTGCGAGGCGAGGTTTGTGGTTTCGTTTGGGTCAATTGCGTAGTCGTAAAGTTCGCGCGCGATGACGCGGCCGTTTTCAATCCATTCGGTGTAGCGCCGGCGCCCAGTACGGATGGAATAGCCGGTGGCCTTGCCGCGATATTGCTGCGTGAAGGCGGCGGGTTTGTGGCCGCGCGCGGGGTCGCGCAACACGGGCACGAGACTACGTCCCTCGAGTTTTTTGGCCACGGGGAGGTGGGCCAACTCGGCGAGGGTTGGATAAATATCGAGAAACTCGGTGAGCGCCATCGTCTTGCGGCCGGCTTTCATTCCGGGCGCGGAGATGATGAGCGGCGCGCGCGCGGCGATTTCGAAGTTGGTGGTTTTGCCCCACAACCCGTGATCTCCCAAGTGCCAGCCGTGATCGCCATAAAGCAAAACGATGGTGTTCTCGCGCAGTCCAAGTCGATCAAGCTCGGCGAGCACGCGGCCGACTTGGGCATCGACGTAACTGATGCACGCAAAATAGCCGTGGCGCAGATTGCGCGCGTTGGCCTCGGTGAAGGGATCGCGCTTCGGCTGGTCGGTGTAGCGGCGCACTTCGCCGGAGTTGTGCCCCGCCATCGCGGGCGCGCCCTTGGGCAACTCGCTGCGCGCGGCGAGTTGGATTTTTTTAGGGTCATACAAATCCCAATATTTTTTCGGCGCGACAAAGGGCGTGTGCGGCTTGATGAAACCGACACCGAGAAAGAACGGTTTGCCCTTCAGTCCCCGCAACGCGGCGATGGCGGCATCGGCGGCCTGGCCGTCTTGCAATGTGTTGTCCGGCACTGCGGGTGCCTCGGTCATTGGGCCAAACACGAGCTTCCGCGTCCAGTCATTGGGCGCGGGATTTTTTGGGCGATACATCCCGCGATAAGCAGCCTTGGCCTGCGCGATGCCGGCCTCGGTATAATAATAGCGCGGCCCAAACCGAATGGCCGGCGCGGACCACGACGGCGCATCGCCCATCGTGTCCCAACTTGTTTTGCTCGAACCTTCGGGCAGAAAGCCGTGATACATTTTCCCAATCGCGCGCGACTCGTAGCCGTGATTTTTGAAATACTGCGGCAACGTGACCACGTCCGGATTGCGTGTGCGAAAGTGAACGTGATTATGTGTCACCCCCGTGGTCTCCGGCCGCAGCCCCGTCATCAGGCTCGTGCGCGAGGGATTGCACAGCGGTTGCTGGCAATAGGCCCGCTCAAATAAAATGCCGCGCTTGGCCAAGCGATCGATGTTCGGGCTCACTATGTGTTGCGCGCCATAACAACCCAACTCCGGCCGCAAATCATCGATGGCAATGAAGAGCACATTCGGGCGCTCCGCGGCGAAGCCACTGAATGCCAACAGTGATGCAGATAAACCAAGCCACAGATTTCGCAGATTCGCGCAGATTTTTTTCTGAGTTTTCATCTGCGTTAATCGGCGTAATCTGTGGTTAACATTGGTTTCACTTTCGCTTCTTCGCCATTGCGTCGAGTTCGCTGAGCTTGAGGCGCACGCTGACGATGTACGGTGACTCACCCTTGCTCCAGTGGCCGTACGTGGTGGTCACGATGGTGTCGTCAGGCAGCACCTCCACCGGCGGATAGGCGCAGTCTGCCCCCTTTGTGTTGTCCATCAATCGCACGCGGTATTGGCCCTCGCGACCTTTCACAATGTCGTCATACGTGCCCACCCACGCGACCCAATCGCCTTTGGTGGTGCTTTCATGCGTGCGGTCGCGAAAGGATATAAACAACCGGCCATCGGCAGTGTACTTGCCGGTGTGGCGGTCGCCCGTGAGCGCGGCCGGCAGTTCGCGCGGCTTGGTCCACGTATTGCCTTCGTCATTTGAAAAAATCACAAACGAGTTTTTGCGGCGGCTGTTTTCGCGCAACAACACGCAAAGCTGTTTGCCGTCGGGCGACCGAATAATTCCGGGCTCGCACAAGTGCACATCCGACCGCGCGAAGATACTTTCTGGCTTCGACCACGTCAGTCCGCCGTCTTTTGAAAATGTTTTGTACAAATTAAACACCGCCCGCTTGCCACGCTTGCCGCCCTTGGCAAAAAACCGCCCGTCGTCGTGGAACATCGCCATATAATGCCCCTTGCCGGTTTTGAGTTGCTCGAGGCAACCCATCACCACGATGCCGCCCCAATCGCCCGCCGGTTTCAGCTCGCTCCACTTCGCGCCGTCATCCCCGCTCACCGACAACCGCGCGGGATACAGCCCGCTCCACATGATGAGCCGCTTTGTGCCCTTCGCATCCACCACGCGATGCAGCGTGGGCACCTCGCGACTCGTCGCCCAGCTCGCCGGCGTGGGCAACCGCTTGCTCCACGTCTTGCCGCCATCGGCGCTGCGCTTGTAAACAATGCCGCCCTTCCCGTGCCCTTTCGGGTAAAC
>DQOE01000096.1 GCA_015658765.1 Verrucomicrobiota bacterium
GGCGAGATCGTCGCTCCAAAACCTGTGTCAGGAAAGTAATCCCACTCGACGAGGTTCGGCGAATCGCTGCCGGTGCCACGACTGAACCCATCGGCCTTCGCCGACTTGCTGTTAATCAAGCCAAGCGCCACCTCGAACGAGTACGGTTGACCGTCCAGATGGCCCGCTTTCACTTCGTCGAGCACGATGTCGAACGCGAACGCGAACGTGTCGGCCTCCGTCAGCGTCAGGCCAAGCGGACGGTGAAAATTGCTGTTCGGCTTTTCGGAATCCCACGTCACGGCCAGTGCCCCACCCTCGGCGTCCCACTCGAACAGCGACTCATCGCCATGCACGACCCAGCCGTTGGCCAACGGATTCACCGAGAAATTTTCAATGTGCCAGTCGAGGTTGTCGGTGCGCGGCCGAACATCGCTGACGGCATCAATCTCGGCTTTGCCGGACAACACCTCGAGCCGGACAAACCGCACTTGGCCAAGCGCAACCGGTTTGCCAGCGGCATCGACCGCCCAGCCGAGGTCGTAACCCGTTCCGCCGCCGGAGCCATCGTAAAGCTCGGTGAACCTGGCCAAGCCGCCGGCGGCGAAGTCGCCCTTGGCCAAGGCCGGATTCACCGGCAACCCGAAGTCGCCACTGCCGTCGGTCGGGTGGTAGGCATCGAACGCCGGCGCCCGTTTCGGGTCGAGCACGAACCAGGCATCACCATCGGCACTGACCGACACACGGGTTTCGCCGTCGGCCTGGCCAAAGAGCGTTCCGTCCGTGATGCCGTCGACGCCGAAGTCGCCGTTGGTGATCGCAAACCCCGCGCCACCAAAAACGAGAAAGTCGAGCCCGAACGGGTTGATCGACTCATCGCGAATTGGCTTGCCGAATTTTAGCGTCACTTCGCCGCCTTCGCCGATGGAGAGGATTTGACCGGGCAGATACGGCGGACTGAACGGCGTGATCGGCCCACCCCATTTTCCCGGCGTCTCGCGGGCCGGCGGGCCGACGATTGCGTCCTTGTTCGTGTAGCCGGCGCCGGTGCTCCAATCGGTGGCGAAGCCGACGCCCGATTTGTACGACACGACCTCGGCGGCAAACTGCGTCGCCCGTGTTTCACTGGCTCCCGGCAATGCGGCGAGCCCCAACAGGATGATGATTATGCGTTTCATTTGTTGATCTCTATTTGCTGAGACCAACGGTTTGGCGGGCATAAAAAAAGACCTTCCGCGTGGGAGGGTCTTGGGATTAAAGCTGCACCATTGTGCTGGCCTCATCCTTCTCAAGTGCGGAGAAGTTGGCCGCGCGAGCGGCCTGACGAGCATGACAGCAAAATTGACCTGACTTCGAGCTGCAAGGCAGCCCGTCACAGTGGCGCAACCGTCCCCGAGTCTCACGGGGTTCCTTCCGACGTCATGATTGTCTTTGGGCAAAAGCCCAAGTCAAAGAACGACGCTATGATACACCAACCTCGCCGCTTGGCCAAGCGCTGAGTTTTGCTTGGCCAGCCGGGTCGCCTTCTGGTTGAATCCCCGCCCATGACGAAACTGAGCCACTCCCTCGCAGCGACCGCCCTGCTGGCGATGTTTCAGCCCGCTAACGCTGAAATTCTGCCACCGGGCAACCGCCCTCTCCCTCCCGGGCACCACGCGCTGATCCACGCCACGGTCGTCGTCAAGCCGGGCGTCACGATCGCCGACGCCACGGTGATCATCCGCGATGGGCGAATCCAAGCCGTCACCGAAAAGGGCCAGGCACCCGACACCGCCCGCGAGTGGGACATGACCGGCCTGACGCTTTACGCCGGGTTCATCGATCCATACGTCACCGAGGCCAAGCCGATCTCGACCACGATGACACAGAGCATCACCGGCACCGGCGCAACCGCCGCCGGCAAGCCGGGCTTTCTCGGCGCGCCGGGCAACGAGCATGATCCCGGCATGACCGGTCCTGGCTCCGGCCTGTCCACAATAAAGCCGGAGTACGATGTCACCGACTCGTTCAGCCCGAAGCCGGACGCGTACGATGCTCTGCGCGCACAAGGTTTCACCGCGGGCGCACTCACCCCGGCCAACGGCATCATCCGCGGCCAAAGCGCCCTCATCTCGCTTGGCCAAGGTTCGCCGAACCAACTCGTCATCAGGCCGCAACTTTTTCAGCACATCGTTTTCGACACAAAAGCATCCAAGCCGGAAGAGTTTCCCAAGTCGCTCATGGGCGTGATCTCGGCAATCCGCCAGACACTCTCCGACGCGCAACACTACAATGAAATTTGGAACTACCACCGAGCCAACGCGGACACAACCAAGCGACCGGCCCACAACAAATCACTCGAGACACTTCAAGCCGTTTTGAAAAACGGGCAAACGGTCATCATTGAGCCAGGCAGCGTGCTCATGGTGGACAAGGCGATGCGGCTCGCCGGCGAGTTCGGCATCAAGCCGCTCATCGTCGCGACCGGCCACGAATGGCGGCGGCCCGACCTCGTGAAAACCAGCGCCACCCGTTTCATCGTGCCGATAAACTTCCCCAAGGTGCCCAAGATGCCGAGCGACTCCGACTGGGAACGCGTCTCGCTCGACCAACTCCGCGCCTGGGACTGGGCGGCGGAAAACCCAGTTTTACTGCATAAGAACGGCATCGAGATCGCATTCACCACTCACGGGCTCAAGGACAAGAAGACATTCCGGAAGAACTTGGCCAAGGTCATCGAGCGCGGCTTGACCAAGCGCGACGCACTCGCCGCGCTGACCACCACGCCGGCGAAACTCACCGGGGCAAGTGATCAACTTGGCACTGTCGAGCCAGGCAAACTGGCCAACCTCGTCGTCGTTGAGGGTGATTACTTCGACCCCAAGGCCAAGCTCAAGGGCCTCTGGATCGAGGGCCGCTGGACGTCGTTAGAGCCGGAGAAACTCGCGTGGGTCGATAAAAAGGAGGGGGAGGACAAAGAGGAAAAAGACGACGAAAAACCGGACGATAAAAAAGAGGACAAAGCGGACGCGCGGCTCGCCCGCTCCCCGATCGGCGAACACAACGTGCTCGAACCAGCCGCCGTGCTCATCCGCAACGCAACGCTTTGGACCAGCAGCAAACGCGGTATCCTGAAAAAACACGACCTGCTGATCGCCGACGGTAAAATCAAAAAGATCGGGCGCGACCTTCAGGCACCCGAAAACGCCCACGTGATTGATGCCAAGGGCAAACACGTCACAGCCGGCCTCATCGACGCACACAATCACAGCATGATTCTAGGCGGGGTCAACGAAGGCACCCTACCCTCGTCGGCGATGGTCTCGATCGGTGACGTCGTCAACTCCGAGTCGCCGGAAATCCATCGCCAACTTGCAGGCGGACTGACCGTGGCCAACCTGTTGCACGGCTCGGCCAACCCGATCGGCGGCCAAAATGCGATCATCAAGCTGCGGCTTGGCCAGGGACCAGAGGCGCTCAAGTTTAAGGCAGCGCCGCCGGGCATCAAGTTCGCCCTTGGAGAAAATGTAAAACAGTCCAACTGGGGCGACGACAAAAACACCCGGTTCCCACAAACCCGGATGGGCGTTCCGGTGTTTCACGAAAACCGATTCACCGCCGCGTGGCAATACAATCGCGAGTGGCGTCGCTTCCGCGAAAAAGGCGGTTCGCCACCGAGACGCGACCTTGAGTTGGAGACGCTCGGGCAAATCATCAAGGGCCAGCGCTGGATTCACTGCCACTCGTATCGGCAGGATGAAATCCTCGCCTTCATGCGCACGATGGAGAAATTCGGCGTCCGGGTCGGCACGCTGCAA